>CAYYTN010000036.1:0-14075 GCA_964474495.1 uncultured Chloroflexota bacterium | reverse complement strand
CAACACGTGCGAAGAGAAGAAGACCGTCCGCCCCTTCTCGCTGAACTCGCGCAGGATCGCGTAGAACTCCTGCTGCACGAGCGGATCCAGCCCGGAGGTCGGCTCGTCCAGGATCAGCAAGTCGGGGTCGTGCTGCAGCGCCGCCACCACCGCCAGTTTCTGCTTCATCCCGCGCGAATAGCGCGCGATCCGCCGCGACGCATCGAGGTCCAACCGTTCCAGCAACTCCGCCCGCAGCCCGGCCTCCCGGTTCCCCACCTGGGCCACCAGGTCCAGGAAGGCGTCGCCCGAAAGCTCCTCATAGAAGCTGGCCTCGCCGGGCAGATAGCCCACCGCCGCCCGCACCGCCACCGAGTCCCGCTGGGCATCCAGCCCCATCACTTGGGCCCGTCCCGAGGTCGGCCGGATCAGGTCCAGCAGCAACCGGATCGTCGTCGATTTCCCGGAGCCGTTCGGGCCCAGGAAGCCGAAGATCTCCCCGGAGCGCACTTCCAGGTCCACCGCTTCGATACCGCGGTTGCGACCGTAGAACTTGGTCAATCCCACGGTTCGAATCGCCGCTTCCGCGATCATCGAAACCTCCGTGCTCATGCCGACGCCAACCCCGCCTGCATCCGTCGTCCCGAACCAAAGATAACCGGCAGCAGCGCCACGCAGATCGCCAGCGCGATCCCCAGCAGCGGCAGCACCGAGACCAGGTCCGCCCCCTTGATGGCCACCTCGTACAGCGGCTTCATGAAGTAGTGCGTCGGGAAGACATAGGCGATCCACTGCGGCAGGTCCGGCCAGATGAAGAAGATCACCGGCACCAGCAGCACGAAACCCAGGCCCTTGATCGCCGCCGCCAGCGTGTTTGTGTCCCGCGCCCAGCTTCCCAGGATGAGGCCGGTCTCGGCTCCCATAAGCGCGCCGACCGCCATTATCAGCACCAGTCCCGCCGGGTTCGCCCCCAGCGCCTCGTTCAACGCCAGGGTCACCGCTCCCATCACCAGCGCCAGCCCCACCCCCAGGATTCCCTTGCTCAACAGCACTTCCGGCATCTGCACCGGCGTCACCAGCAGCGCGTCCAGCGTCTTCTTCTCACGCTCCTCCACCAGCCCCGAAGCCGGCAGGAACACTCCAGCGATCATCACCACCATCATCACGATGTAAGGCAGCAGCCGCGACTCCACCGGGATCGCGCCCACGTCCCCGATCATCACCAGCTCGACCTCCACCGGCGCCGGTGACCCGGCCAGATCACGAATCAGGTCGATCGTTGTCACCGCCAGGATCAGTCGATTCGAGGCCAGGCTTTCGCCGCCGATGAACAGCTGCAGGTCCGGCCGGCCCCCGTCGCGCACCGCCTCGTCGAACCCGGTCGGCAGCAGCAGGCCGCCGTCCAGGTCGTTGTCCTCCACCCGCCGCCGCAATTCGGCTTCCGAATCCAGCCGGCTCGTCTCGATCCCCTCCAGTTCGGCCACCGCCGCGGTGATCTCCGACCCGCCCTGGTCCACCACCCCCAGCCGCGGCGTCGGGTCGAACAGGCTTCCAAAGACCACCCGGATCAACAGTGTCGCCACCACCGGGAACACGAACGCGTACAGGAAGATCGGCGAACGCGGCCCCATCTGCAGGTCCCGACGCAACAGATTCAGAACCCGCGTGGCGCTCATAGTGACTCCACCTTTCGTTTCAGAATCAGCAATCCGGCCCCGAACGCCACCGCGCACCAGGCCGCCAGGGTCGCCAGGTGCGGCAGGACGTCGGTCAGGCTCTCGCCATACGCCGTCGCCCCCAGGATCGCCTGCACCAGTCCGTAGGACGGCAGCACCTGCACCCACCCCGAGGCCGTGCCCGGAAACAGGGTTGCCATCGCCGGGATCATCAGCGGCACCAGGAACAACATGCTGAAGAACATCATGCCCATGTAGTCGCGCCCCGAAGCCCCGGCGATCAGCCCGAACCCGGTGACCAGCATCGCTCCCAGCAGCAGCGCGATCACCAGCACCAACAGGCCGTTGCCCAGCGAGCCGATCAGCGCCATCACCAGGATCGCCTCGGTGAAGGCGATCAACGTCCCCAGGATCGCCTTGGCCGCCAGGAAGTCCGACACCCGGGCCGGCGTCGTAATCACCGCGGTCACGGTCCGCGACTGCACCTCCGCCGCCACCAGCGCCCCCAGCGCCATCGTCTCCATCATCAGCAACATGAAGGCATACAGCGGCCGCAGCTTCTCTCGCAGCGCTACCTGGTTGCCGGCCCGATCATCTCCCAGGATCAGCGTCTCCACCGCCGGCATCGTCACCGGCAGTTCGTAGCCCGCCAGCGCCAGCGCCATTTCCCGCACGAAACTCGTCATCGCTCCCCGCACCTCCTCCGGCACCCCACCGCGCACATAGACCTTCACGGTCGTCTGCTCGCCCGCGAGCGAAGTCCTCCGGGAACTCCAGCCCGATATCCAGATCGCGCTCCGCCTCGCCTTCCACCGCCCCCACCGCCACCCGCAGTTCCTAGGCCGAGCCAAACGGCACCATCTCCATGCCCCCTTCGACTCCCCCCGCCCTCCCCGCCATCAGCTCCTCCAGCCCTTCCGCCTCCTTCAGCCGCACCCCGACCGCGATCGTCTCGTTCACGTTGTCCGGCAGCAGCCAGAAGATCGCCACGACCATCACCAGCCCCAGACCCGAGACCAGCACGAAGAAGCGGTCCCGCAAGTACTCCCTCAAGTCCTTGCGGACGATCGCCCCGACGATCCGCACCCGGGAGATCGGTGTCACGTCATCAGCCCCCGGCCGGTGAGCTTGATGAAGATCGCCTCCAGCGTCGCTTCCTCGGTGTGAATCGTCATCAGCCCTTCGGCCCCCACGGCGTCCTTCAACGCATCGCCGGCCGCCGGCCTGTCCAGGGCCACCACCCGCTCTTCCACCTCCCCGTCTTCCCTGATTCGCACTCGCACCGAGCGTGTCCCGTGCGCCAGCTTCAGGTTCTCCGGGGTGTCCAGCGCGGCGATCCGGCCCTCGTTGAGAAACGCCACCCGGTCGGCCAGCTTGTCGGCCTCGTCCATGTCGTGGGTCGTCAGCAGCACCGCCACCCCCCGATCGGCCTCCTCGCGGATGATCTGGCGGATGGCCTGCGACGAAACCGGGTCCAGGCCGTCGGTCGGCTCGTCCAGAAACAGCACATCCGGCGTGTTCACCAGGCTGCGCGCCACCATCAGCCGCTGCCGCATCCCCTTGGAATAGCCCTTCACCCGGTCGTCGCCACGTCCGCCGAGCCCGACCTTCCGCAGCAGCGCCTCGGCGTCGAACCCCTCCACCCCGTAGAGCCGCGCGAAGAAATCCAGGTTCTCAGTTCCCGACATCCCGTCATACATGTTCTTCTCTTCAAACGAGACACCGATCCGCGCCTGCACCCGGCTCCGCTCCCGTGTGATATCCATCCCCAGGACCCCGATCCGGCCCTGGTCCGGCGCCAACTGGCCGGTGAGCATCTTGATCGTCGTCGACTTGCCCGCGCCATTCGGGCCCAGGAATCCCAGGATCTCGCCCGGCGCTACGGCAAATTCGATGCGATCCACCGCCAGCAGGTCGCCATACGCGTAGCTGATTCCCTCGACCTCGATCGCCGGACCGTTCATCGCCATTCGCCTCCTCTCCGGTGCCGGGCCGGGTGGCCCGATTGCTTTTGCCTCGTCATGTCTATTTGGCCTGCTCCGCCTCGATCTCCTCGGCCACCTCCCGCGAGGCGCGTTCCATCGTTTGCCAGGAGCCCTGTAGTTGCTCCATCTCGGCCAGCGTCATCCGCGCCAGCATCTGCCGCATCACATTCGATCGCACGCCCACCATCTGTTCCAATTCCACCCGTCCCTGCTTGGTCACGGCCACCAGCACAACGCGGCGGTCGTCCGGGTCGGCCTGGCGTTCCACCAGCCCCCGCTGCACCATCCGGTCCACCGTTCCCGTCACCGTCGGCATCGTCACGTCCAGCAGCTGCGCCAGCCGGCCCATCCGCGCGGGACCGTGCGAGATCACGAAGAACAGCAACCGCGCCTGCGCCAGCGAGACGTCGGGCGACTCCACCGGCGTGGTGATCCGCTGGACCGCGTTCACCAGCCGGCGATCCGCCTCGATCAGCTCCTCGATCAGCGCGGCTCGATCGGCGTCCGGTCCGGTAATGACAAACTCCTTAATTGGCATGCACGAATAGTTTTATATACCTAACTATCTTGCCTGTCAAATAGTTTGTCTCGCCGAAACATCGCTTCTATCCGGCCGTCCTCAGCAGCTCCGTCAGGTGGTCGATAAACCCGGCCCCATCCAGTTCCTCGATTACCTCCGCGTCGCTGCCCGCCTCCTCCAGCCGCACACTGTTCTCGTACCGCTCCGCCCGCAGCGGCCGGCGCCGCATCTTCACGAACGACTCGTCGTACACGGTCCCCAGCGTCGCCGGATCGAACAGCGGAGTCCAGTCGCGCTCGCGCCGTTCGATGTACCGATCGAACATCGCCATCAGCAGCTTCGCCAGTTCGGTCCCGCTCGCCAGCACCCGGTCCCGATGCGCCTGTTCAAATCGCGCCCGCCGCGTCACCTGCACCGAGCCGAGCCGGATTCGCGCCCCGGAGTTCACCACCCGCACCGCCGCGCCCGGATCGCTGTAGAAGTTGTAGTCCAGGTCTTCCTCGCCCGGCGGGATGGTGCCGCCCATGACCGCCAGCAGTTTCATGGCCTCGGCGAACCCGGGTTCCCGCTCCATTGCCGTCGCAATGTTGGTCAGCGGCCCGACCGCGCAGACGGTCACGGTCCCCGGCGCGGCCATCACGGTTTCCAGCAGGAAGTCGACGGCGTCGCCATAGTCGCCGGTGGTGTCCGGTGCGAAGCCCTCGCCCGAATACCAGTTGGACTCTACCGCGCTGCCGTCGGTGAAACGAGTCCGCGGACCTACCAGCACCGGTGTCCCGGTGACTCCCAGCGCCGCGAGGAGGCCGTCCACCAGCCGTGCCCGGAAGGGCGTATCCCCGTAACAGGCCGTCACGCCCAGCAGGTCGATCCCGGGGTGCAACACCGCCTGCGCCAGCGCGAAGGCGTCGTCGACGTCGTCGCCCAGGTCCGTATCAAGGATCGTCCGCACCGGCTCGGCCATGGTTCTCTCCCGCCTGTGTTTTCGAGCGACGCAGCAGCGCGGCGCGCCGCCGAATATCATATGCCCCGGCGCCGTCGCCGTTTGGCCGCGTCGCGCAACGTACGACCCGGGGGAATGAGATCACGCAACCACCATTCGAAACGACTGGCCGCGGCCCGGCCACCGGCCTGAACGGGCTCGTCGCCGCCGGCCATCCGCTGGCCGCCGCGGCGGGGCTGAACGCCCTGCAATCCGGCGGCAACGCCTTCGACGCGGTCGTCACCATGGCGGCGGTCATCGCGGTGGTCGAGCCCAGTTCCAACCATGTCGGCGGCGATGTCTTCACGATCTTCCAGGCGGCCGGCGCCGATCGCCCGACCGCCATCAACGCCAGCGGGCCGGCTCCCGCGGCGGCCGACCCGGGCGCCTTCGCGGGCTATATCCCCATCATCGGCCCGCGGGCGGCGGCGGTGCCGGGCGCCGTCTCCGCGTGGGACGCCCTGGCCGCTGGACAGTGCCGCTTCGACCTCCCGCAACTCCTCCAGCCCGCCATCGACTACGCGGTGGGGGGCTTCCCGATAAGCCACGCCCTCAGCCGGGCGATCAGCGAAAACCACAAGAAACTCAGCGTTTCCGCCACCGGGCTGGATCTCTTCTTCCCCGACGGCGAGCCGCTGCCACCGGGCTCGATCCTGGTCCAGCCCGACCTGGCCGCGACCCTGCAGGCGATCGCCGCGGGCGGGGCGGAGGTCTTCTATCGCGGCGAGTACGCGGAGAGACTCGAAACCTGGTGCCGCGCCCACGAGGGCTGGCTCAGCGCGGCCGACCTGGCCGGCTACGAGTGTGAGACCACGGAGCCGATCTACAGCGACTACCGCGGCTATCGGGTGGCCGGACAGCCGCCGGTCAGCCAGGGCTACGTGCTGCTGGGCGAGTTGAACCTGGCGGCCGGGTATGAATTCGCGGCGTCCGGTTTCGGCTCGGCCGACACGGTGCACGCGATGATCGAGGCCAAGAAGATCGCGTTCGCCGACCGCCACGGCCATCTTGGCGACCCGGAGCACGTGGACTTCGACATGGACCGGCTGCTCTCGGCCGAGTTCGCCGCCGAGCGCCGGGCCGGGATCGACCCGGACCGGGCCGACGACACCTCGCCACAGCAGGATCTGAACGCCGGCAGCGACACGACGGTCGTGGCGGCGGTCGATGCCGAAGGCAACGCCATCACCTACATCCAGAGCCTGTTTTCGGCCTTCGGCTGCGGCGTCATCGCCGACGGGACCGGGGTGCTGCTGAACAACCGGATGACCGGCTTCTCGCTGGACCCCACCGCCCCGAACTACCTGCGGCCGGGCAAGCGCACGATGCACACCCTGAACACCTACATGGTGCTGCGCGACGGCCGCCCCTGGCTGCTCGGCGGCACTCCCGGCGGGCACTACCAGGTGCAGACCAACTTCCAGGTCATCAGCAATGTCATCGACCACGGGATGAACGTCCAGCAGGCGGTCGAGGCTCCACGCTGGGGGCACGAGGAACTCACCGGGGTGGTCGGGCTGGAGACCCGTTTCCCCGGCAGCCTGGGGCTTGAATTGCGCGGCCGCGGCCACGTGGTCGTCTCCGACGGCGCCTGGGGCAACCCCTCCCGCGCCCACCTGATCGCCATCGACCCGGACAACGGCTCCTTCCAGGGCGCCACCGATCCCCGCTGGCACGGGCAGGCCCTTGGCTACTGAGTCACCCGCCGGCGCCGCCATCGCCGCCCCGCCCAGGCACCCGCGCACCGTCGGCAACTTCATGCTCCTCATCATCGTCTTCTTCGGTGGCATGACCACCCTGGGCGTCGAGCTGGCCGCCTCCCGCCTGCTGGCCCCGTTCTACGGCAACAACATCCTGGTCTGGGCGGTTCTGATCGGGCTGATCCTGCTCTACCTCTCGGTCGGCTATTACTTCGGCGGCAAGCTCGCCGACCGGCGCCCCGACGACACTCTCTTGCTCAAGCTGGTCATGCTCGCCGCCTTCCTGATCGGGCTGGTCCCGTTCCTCTCGCGCCCGGTCCTAGCCCTGTCGGTGGACGCCATGGCCTCGCTTTCGATGGGCGTCTTCATCGGCTCCCTGGTCGGCGTGCTCATCCTCTTCGCCGTGCCGATCACGCTGCTCGGATTCGTCTCGCCCTTCGCCATCCGCCTCAGCGCGGTCGGCGTCAGCAACACCGGCGAGATCGCCGGCCGCGTCTACGCCCTGGGCACGGTCGGCAGCCTCATCGGCGCCTTCCTTCCCGTCCTGGTGCTCATCCCCAACATCGGCACCCGCAATACCTTCCTCACCTTCTCGTTCGGGCTCTGCCTGCTCACCGCCCTCGGGTTGCGCCGGCGGCTCTACTGGATGCCGGCCATCCGCGAAGCCACCCTCGGCGAACTCCGCTTCGAAGGCGAATCGCTCTTCAACTACATCCAGGTCCAGGACACCCCTTCCGGCGTGCGCCGCCTGATCCTCAACAACGAAGAGCGCGTCGCCACCCATTCGGTCTACTTCCCGGATGAAGCCCGCCAGCCGCTCAGCGGCGGCCCCTGGGACTACTTCCTGCTGGCGCCCTATATGCGCGCCGAGCACCCCGGCGAAATCGAGAACCTGCTCGTCGTCGGGCTCGGCGCCGGCACGGTACCCAAGCTCTACACCGAGACCTACGGCGCCGATGTCCACATCGACGGCATCGAGATCGATCCCGGGGTCATCGAAGTCGGCCGGCGTTACTTCGACATGAATGAGGCCAACCTCAACTCGGTCGCCGAAGACGGCCGCTACTTCTTGCGCCAGTCGGACCTGGTCTACGACGTGGTCGCGATCGACGCCTACCGCCCTCCCTACATTCCCTTCCAGTTGACGACGGTGGAGTTCTTCCAGGAAATCCAGGCCCAGCTATCCGATGACGGCATCGTCGCGCTGAACGCCGGGCAGGGACCCAACCGCGACGACCGGCTGGTCAGGGCCCTCAGTCAGACCATGCGCGCCGTCTTCCCCACGGTCATCGTGCTGGAGCCGTCGACCACCTCGAACAACCTGATCTACGCTTCGAACCGCCCGCTCGATCCCGACACCCTGCTGGCGCTCCTGCGCACGGTCGAGGACCCGACGATCGCGCTGATCATGGGACGTTCGATGGACCTCCGCGCGGTCGAGACGGCCGAAGGCGCCTTCACTGACGACCTGGCCCCGGTGGAGCAGGTGGTCCACCAGATGGTCTTGAGCGTGGCGTCCGACTAGCTGTCCCCGACAGCTTCCTTTTGGTCGCGGAAGGGCCTGGCCGCTTCCGGCGAGCGGACCGCGACCGTTTCTTCCGCCCCCGGCGCGGCCCGCTGAACAGCTACGACGGGCTGCCCGCTACTCCCACTTGAAGAACCGCACCGCCACCACGAACGACGCCGCCACCCACCCCACCAGCACCACCAGATTCACCCACATCGCGTTCAGCGCCGAGCCCCCGACCATCAGTTGCCGGACTCCGTCGCCGAAATAGGTCAGCGGCAGCGCCTTCACGATCGGGTCGATGAACTCCGGCAGGTTCTCTATCGGGAAGAAGATCCCTGACAGGAACATCATCGGCAGGGAAATCAGCTGCACGATCGGCAGCATCGCCTCCTCGGTGCGGGCGAACGAAGTGACCGCGAACCCCAGACCGATGAAGGCCAGCGCCCCGAGCAGCAGCACCCCGGTCAGTTTCGGGAACTCATTCACGGAAACGTCGAAAACGAAAACCAGGATCGTGATCAATATCGCCGACTGCAGCACCGTGATCAACAGGCGGAAGATCACCTCCGCCAGCAGCACCATCGACCGTGATGCCGGCGTTGCCCCGAGCCGTTTCAGCACCAGCTTCTCGCGCTTCGAGACCAGGTTGATGGCTCCGAACAGCCCCAACTGCATCACGCTCATGGCGATGATCCCCGGCCCCACGAAGTCGATCATCCGCAGGTTCGACCCCCGCGTCGACACCGTCTCCATCTGCACCAGCCGGGGGGTGTCCGAACGGAACCGGTCGAACCCGTCCAACACCTTCTCCACGATCGGCAGCGCCACCTGCACGCTGCTGGTTCGTCCCGGGTCCACGTGTACCCGGACCGTCACCTCTTCGCCCGCCGCCAGTCCCGACTCAAAACCGGCCGGAATCTCCAGCACCACATGTCGATTCCCCTCCAACATCTCCGCCAACTCCCCCTCCGCCCCCAGGCTCGCCACCAGGAAACCCGGCACGGACCGGATCGCCGTCACAACCCCCGCCGACGTCGCCGTCTGATCGTGGTCCACGACCCCCACGTCGTATTCGGCCCCACCGCCGATCCCCGAAAAGAACAGACCCAGGATCAGCATGAAGACGACCGGGAACAGCAGGGTGAAGAACAGCGCCGTCCGGTCCCGCACGAACTCCCGCGCCAGGCCGTCGATCAGCGCCAGAACCGCCCTCAATCGCGAATCCTCCGGCCGGTCAGCTTCAGGAAGACATCCTCCAGCGTGGCCCGCCGCACGTGCAGGTCCTCGATCTTCAGCGCCTTCTGGTCCGCGTACTCCAGCAACGCCCCGATCGTCCCCGGGATATCCCCCGAAAACAGCTCCACCGTGCCGTTGTCCACGATCACGTTCGTCACCGCCGGCAGCGCCTGCATCGCCACCAGGTCCGGATCGCCTTCCGGCTCAAAGGTGATCGTCGACTCGGCGAAGTTCTCCGACACCAGCCGCTGGGGCCGGTCCAGGGCGATGATCTTGCCGTGATCCACAATCGCCACCCGGTCGCACAGATACTCCGCCTCCTCCATGTAGTGGGTCGTCATCATCACCGTCTTCCCCTGCTCCTGCATCCCCTTGATGACGTCCCACAGGTGCCGCCGCGCCTGCGGGTCCATGCCCGTCGTCGGCTCGTCCAGGAACACCAACTCCGGGTCATTCATCAGCGCCAGCCCCACCGAGAGTCGTTGCTGCTGTCCCCCGCTGAGGTCCTTCGCCAGCCCCGACACGCGCTCGCGCAGACCCACCAGGTCGATGATCTCCTCCACATCCCGCGAGCGCTCGTACAGCCGGCCGAACATCAACAGCTGTTCGCGCACGTTCAGCCGCGGGTACAGCGAGGTGGACTGCAACTGGATGCCAATCGCGTTCCGCAGCCGCCCGGTTTGCCGGTGCGGGTCCAGGTCGAGCACCCGCACCGTTCCGGCGTCCATGGTGCGGATTCCTTCCAGTATCTCCACGGTGGTGCTCTTCCCCGCCCCGTTCGGCCCCAGCATCCCGAAGATCTCGCCCGGTTCCACGGTGAAAGACAGGCCGTCCACCGCCCGGATGTCTCCGTAATGCTTATGCAGGTCCTGAACTTCAACGACTGCCAAAGATCGCTCCATTGATCGCGCCGATCCGGGCATCCCGACCGGACCACGGCCCGAAAGGCTAGCGCATCCCTCGCCCCCATTCCCAATCACCCCCTTTTCGGCTTGGGTCCACCCTCCCGCCGCGACTTAGTATTGAACCGACTGACGGGACACTCGAGGGGGAGTCTGGTCCCGCCGCCACGGCCACCGGAGATATCCAACATCGCGCGACGCTTCCCGGCCCGCACGCCGGCAACCTATCCCGATCGATCCCCACTGCCCACCCTTTGCGCCTGTACCTACCCTGCGGACTCACGGCCTCGCCGCTGATCCGTTCCGCAGGAGTCCCCTTCCCCACCCGCCGATCCACCTTCCGAGGAGGTAACGATGCCAACCGTCAATGATATGACCTTCCAGTTCGCCGGCGCCGCCGGGACCGGCTGTGACAGCCAGGGTTCCGGCTGGGCGCGATCGCTGACCCGCGCCGGGCTCTGGACCTTTGCCTATTTCGACTTCGAGTCCCGCATCCGCGGCGGCCACATCTTCTACCAGATACGCGTCGCCGAGCAGCCGGTCGAGGCCCATTCCCTCGGGACCCACGTGCTGCTCGCGTTCGACGCCGAGGCCGTCCGCGAACGAATCGATGACGTCCTCCCCAGCGGCGCGGTCATCTTCGACGAGAACTATGACCTCGACGACGCCCTCTTCGAAGGCCGCGACCTGCTGGTCATCCGCGCCCCGCTGGTCGAATTCGCCAACGAGATCGGCGGCAACCGCCTGATGGCCAATACGGCCGCCGTCGGCGTGCTTGTGGGTCTCACCGGGTTCGACTCGGCCCTGATCGAGCGCTCGCTCACCGAGGCCTTCACCGGCCGCTACCCCGGCGAGCGTGGCGAAGAGCTGGCCGCCGCCAACATCAAGGTCCTGAACGCCGCCATCGAGTTCGGCGCGCGTTTCCAGGACGATTTCGAGTATCGCCTCGAATCCCGCCCCGGCGGGGAAGAGCGCGTGCTGCTGAACGGCAACGTCGCGATCGGCATGGGCGCGATCGCCGGCGGCTGCCGCTTCATCTCCGGCTACCCAATGACCCCGGCCACCACGGTGCTCGAGTTCCTGGCCGCCCACCAGGACGACTACGGCATCGTCATCAAGCAGACCGAAGACGAAATCGCCGCGCTGCTGACCGCCATCGGCGGAGCCCACGCCGGGGCCCGGGCCATGACCGCCACCTCCGGCGGCGGCTTCTGCCTGATGGTCGAAGCGCTCGGCCTGGCCGGCTGTTCCGAAACCGGCGTCGTCATCGTCAACGCCCAGCGCGCCGGCCCCTCCACCGGCATGCCCACCCGCTCCGAGCAGGGCGACCTGGACTTCGTCCTTTCGGCATCCCACGGCGAGTTCCCGCGTGTAATCCTGGCGCCGGGCTCCGTCGAGGAGTGCTTCCAGGCCGGCCACCGCGCCTTCAACCTCGCCGAGAAATACCAGACCCCGGTCATCATCATGACCGACCTCTACCAGGCCTTTGCCCTGAAGACCGTCGCCCGCGCCGACCTCGATTTCGCCGCCGTCACCATCGACCGCGGCAAGATCGTCTCCGACGACGAACTCGACCGGCTCGGTCCCGACGAGATGTACGTCCGTCACAAGCTCGCCGAAGACGGCGTCTCACCCCGCGCCCTCCCCGGTCACCCCCGCGGCGTCTACATGACCACCGGCGACGAGCACACCGAGCGCGGGTTCATCACCGAGTCGCAATCGGTCCGCATCGAGCAGATGGATAAACGGATGCAGAAGCTCGCCACCGCCCGCGCCGACATCCTCGCGCCTGAGTTCCACGGCCCCGCCGACGCCGACATCACGCTCCTGGGCTGGGGTTCCACCCGCGGGGCCATCCGCGAGGCCGTCGACCGCCTCAACGCCGGCGGCCAGCGCGCCAACTCCATCCATTTCGCCGATGTCTGGCCGCTGCCCGAGGGCACCGCCGCGGCGCTCGAATCGGCCGAGTACCTGGTGGCCGTCGAACAGAATTTCTCCGGCCAGTTCGCCGGCATCCTGCGCCGCGAGACCGGCATCGACTGCGACCACCGCATCCTCAAATACGACAGTAAGCAGGTAACTCCCGACGACATTGTCGCCGCCGTAGACCAGGAGGTCAGCGTCCATGTCTAATCAAGCCACCCTCACCATCAAGGACTTCAACACCGACGAGATTTCCACCTGGTGCCCCGGCTGCGGCGATTTCGGCATCCTCAACGGCGTCAAGCGCGCGCTCGCCGAACTTAACATCGCCCCGCATCAGGTCATGTTCACGTCCGGGATCGGCTGCGGCAGCAAACTGCCCCACTACCTCTGGGCCAACGAATTCAATTCCCTCCACGGCCGCCCGGTACCGGTGGCCACCGGCATCCGCCTGGCCGCCCCCAACAAGTTCACGGTCATCTCCGTCAGCGGCGACGGCGACAGCTACGGCATCGGCGTCGGCCACCTCATCCACACCGCCCGGCGCAACGTCAACATGGTTCAGATCGTAGAGAACAACCACGTCTACGCCCTCACCAAGGGCCAGTACTCGCCGGCCAGCGAACCCGGCTGGGTCACCACCACGTCGCCCGAGGGCTCCATCGAAGCCATGCTCAACGGACTCGGCACCGCCCTGATGTCCGGCGCCACCTTCGTGGCCCGCGGCTTCTCCGGCGATCCCCGCGGTATGGCCGAGATACTGGCCCGCGCCATCGAGCATCCCGGCTACGCACTCGTGGAAATCTTGCAGGACTGCGTGATCTACAACCGCGTCAACACCACCAAGTGGTACCGCGACCGGGTCTTCAACCTGGCCGACGAGGATCACGATCCCGCCGATCTTCGCGCCGCCATCGACCGTACGATGGAGTGGGGCGACCGCATCCCCACCGGCGTCTTCTACGAGAACACCGACCGCCCGACCTACGAAGAGCAGGTCCCGGCGATCAAGCAATTCGGCGGCGCGGTCGACCGCGATCTCGCCAACGAGTTCTCCACCGGCGATTTCGCGAAGATGCTGGACGCCTACGCCTAGTACCCTTCCCCCGAACCAACGGGCCCGGCTCCAACCGGAGCCGGGCCCTTCGCATGTCCGCCCAGCGATCCGAAAGGACCCCGACATTGCTCCTCATTCCCGCCGACCATCCCAACGACGACCTGTACCGCCTCATGAGCAGCTTCATCACCCCCCGCCCGATCGCCTTTGTCAGCACTGTTTCCCCGGACGGCGTTCTCAACGTTGCCCCGTTCAGCTACTTCAACGCCATCAGCGCCACCCCGCCGCTGCTGGCCTTCGCGATCGGGCATCCCGACGGCCGGGTCAAGGACACCCTCGCCAACCTGACCGCCTCCGGTGACTACGTCATCAACATCGTCACCGAGCCGATCGCCGAAGCCATGAACGCCACCGCCGCCGAGGTCGCGCCGGAGATCGACGAATTCAACCTCGCCGGCCTGAACCCGGCCGCCTCCACCACGGTCAGCGCGCCGCGGGTGGCCGAATCGCCGGTGAATCTCGAATGCCGCCTCCTGGAGACCCATGAGTACGGGTCCGCCCCCCGGCTGACCACGCTGGTCATCGGCGAAATCGTCATCGCTCACATC
>CAYYTN010000035.1:0-14190 GCA_964474495.1 uncultured Chloroflexota bacterium | reverse complement strand
GAGAGCCAGGGAGGGAACTTCGCGGACTGGGATGCGGATATGAGGCGGAGCTAGGTTCAGTGGCACCGGGCGCCGCGGACGCGCTTTGGGGGTGGCTTCTAGGCGAGGACGAGACGATTCGGGCCAAGAGAGGCCCGGGCGATTTCAAGGATCGATGAGACGGCCGGAACGGCCGGGTTGAGCAAACGGACTATCACAAGGAGATACGGGTAGATGGCAACGAAGAAGAAGAGCAAAGCGCCGGACGCGAAGTTCGTGGACGGGCTGAAGGAACAGTTGCAGGTGGAGTTCGGGGAGCGGGATGCGCTGGCGAGGGAGTTGCGGACGCTGCGGTACATGGAGAGAGGGGTGGATATCCCGGAAGCGTACCAGGCGACGACGCGCGAGGTGCGGACCCCGATTGCGTTTGAGCAACTGCAGCGGGTGGTGGCGACGTTGACGGTGAACTACCCGGTGGTGTCGGTGCCGCCGCTGGGGCCAGGGGAGGAGGGGCAGAAGGAGTCGACGAAGAAGGAGAAGTGGCTGAACGCGGCTCTGCGCCGGATGGAACAGGAAGCGGAGCGACCGGTCTTTCGGATGTTCGTGGATAACCTGGTTGCGGATGGGATGGGGGTGGTGAAGCTGGTGTACAAGCCGGATCACTGGAGCGGGTATCCGGAGCTGGCGGATTTTGGGGATGACGCGGCGGGGTTCAACGCGGCGGCGGATCGGTTCAAGAAGTCGGCGAAGTTCCCGTTCGCGTGGCGGGACGTTGATCCGCTGACGTTTTACCCGGTGACGGGGGAGGAGGGGCTGGAGGCGTGCCTGGAGGTGTCGGAGAAGTCGAAGCGGCTGCTGATGCAGCGGTACGACCTGGCGGAGGATGAGAACGGGAAGCTGGTGCCAGCGAAAGGGAAGAAGACGGCGAAGGGCCGACGGAAGACGCTGCAGGCGGATGGGACGGCGGAGGTGGTGGAGTATTGGGATCGGAGTCATTTTGTGCTGTTGGTGGACGGGCGGCGGGTGAAGTCGGGCGAGCACGGCTATGGCCGGGTGCCGTATTTCGCGGCGTGTGGGGAACAATCGGCAAGCCGGGACCCGAAACACGCGGGGTTTTCGACGATCTATGCGATTCGCTGGCTGGTGCCTTTGCTGGACAGCCTGCTGACGATGAAGCAGAACGCGGCGTACCTGTATGCGTACCCGACGCCGTTTATTCGGAGCCCGCTGGGGACGCCGTTTGAGGGCGGGGAGGATGGGCGGCCGCAGACGGTGGAGTGGACTCCGGGGAAGATGATTCCGCTGTTCCCGGGGGAGGAGCCGGGCTTCGTGCAATGGCGTGGATCGCCGCCGGACCTGGACGAGATGATCGCACATGTGACGGCGCTGATCGACCGGGCGGGTCTGGCGAGTGTGATGTACGGAACGGGCCCCGGGGCAGGGTCGAGCGGGTACATGGTGAATCAGCTAATGAACCCGGCGCGGGTGAAGTACGACCCGATCGTGAAGAACGCGGAGGCGATGTTGGAGCGGATGACCAGCTTCGTGCTGGAGTTGATCGAGAGCAAAGTCGGCGAGGAGGTGTTTGTGTGGGCAGGCGCCGATGACGGAGACGGCTGGCTGGGGCTGAGCGGGGAGGATATCCGCGGGTACTACGGGTGCGAGGCGCGGATGGAACCGCTGCTGCCGACGGATGACATCGCCCAGGGGATGTTCGGGGCAAACATGGCGCGGGCAGGCCTGGTGAGCCGGCGTTGGGCACGAGAGGCGAAGCTGGGTATCGCGAATCCGGAGGAAATGGAGGATGAGATCCTGGCGGAGGAGTGGGTAAATTCGCCGGATGTGCGGGGGGCGGTGCTGCAGGCGGCGCTGACGAAGGCGGGGATGCTGCCGGAATCGCCGGCCGTGGAGACGATGGCGCCGGGGCCGCCGATGGGACCGGGTCCGGGCATGGCGCCGTCAACGGCTCCGCCGGAGATCGGCCCGGTGATCTAGGTGGGAACGATGAGTAGTGATTCACGGAAGGCCTCCGTGGAGAGGCTAGATCGATTGGCGGGGATGGTAATGGCGCGGCTGAAACGCCTGGCGGCGATCGTGGAAAGGGAGGTCAGGAAAATGGCGGTGGATGAGGAGATGGTGAGGTGACGGAGGGCCGCGGGATCAGAATGCCAATTCCGAGCAGGAGATAGCTATGGCGAAATGGGAGAGCGCGACTGAGAAGCCAGCGGAGGGGGCGGAACCGAAGGAGGTTGAAACGCTGCCAGTGGACGGCGAGGTGGCTGCCCCGGGGACGGAAGACAGATCGCCGGAACCGGATGCGAAAGGGGAGCCGGAGGCGGATCCGTCGATGACCGTTGAAGGTCCGTTCACCGCCCCGGGCGCGGAGATGGAGATGACGGAGATGAGGGAACGCTACGGCGGGAGTTTCAGTCGCAGAAGGATAGGGAGATCCAGCGGGAGCGGAGGCGGTGGGATGCGGAGATGTCCGCGCTACGGGGTCGAGTAGATGAACATGCCGGGAGGGAGGATGGGGCGAGTCCAGACCCGAGCGGTGAGGGCGGCTACGAATCGCACCTTGGTGCGCTGGGAGCGGCCTTCTCGGGAATCGGGACGTCGCTGCGCGAGTTGCCGGAACCGGTGGACATGGAGGAGCCTGACTGGAATGAGCTGTCGCAATCCGGAAACTTCAGCCACTTCGTGAGGGAAATGGTTGACCGGGCGGCGGAAGGCAAGAAGGGGACGGTCGAGCGGGAGCGGGTGAGCGAATTGGCCGCGGCGATGGCGAAGGACCGGCTCGCAGCGATCCGATCGGGGGATGATGCCCCGGACCTGACTCCGACGGGGGCGCAGGCGAGGGGATTCGAAGGGATCGAGGAACGATACGCGGCGGGAGAGGTGGACATCGAAACATACCGGGCGGCGCGCAGGCGGGCGGGGCTCCAAGATTAGAGGAACTGCTTGACAATATCTTGGCGCTTCATGCACAATATATAAGAGCTACGAAGCTCCACAGATAGATCAGATAGATATCCGTGCAGGACCAGAGGGTCCGCCGCGGCGCATAGAGCGGGCGCCGCAGGCGGGCCTTTCTGCTGAGTCTTATGGGAAGCCGTTTGGAAACGAGCGGCGTTGGCGAGACCGGCGGGAGGCCCAGAAGGATGGCGCGGACGGCGGGACGTCGGCGGGCGGAATGAGATTCGCCTGAGCGAGGGACGGTCGGGACGGGTCGATTGCTTCAACTATTTGATCGAAAAGGAAAGAGGATTGCCAACTACAACTGCTAGCGCGATAGATGCGGTCATCCAGACGGTGATCGCAGAGGCGCAATTCACGGAGCAGCACCGGAATGTGATGGCCAACCTGGTGCGCAAGTACACGATCGGCAAGGGCGAGGGCGACTCGGTCGACATTCCCAAGTTCGGGACGGTAACCGCCCAGGCGTTGACCGAGGGCGTGGACATGGCCAATCCACAGCAACTTACGACGAGCAAGGTGACGATCACCCCGGGTGAAGTCGGGGCGCAGATCATCTTGACCGACAAGGCGGTTCGAGCGGCAAACACGGATCTGCTGCGCGCGGCCGGAAGAGTGCTGGGGAACGCAATGGCGAAGAAGCAGGACCAGGATCTGCTGGGGCTGCTGGATGGGTTCAGTCAGAGCCTGCCGGGGGCGGGTACGTCGCCGACGCTGGCGCACCTGAGGGCGGCACGGAGCCGTTTGCACGGCGCGACGGAACCGGCGCCGATGAAGCACTTCGCGGTGCTTCATCCGTATCAGTGGGACGCGATTGCGGCAGACCTTAGCCCGACCGGCACGTACCCGGTGCCGGACGGAATGTCGGAGTCGGTGATTCGGGATTACTGGGTAGGGCGAGTTCTAGGTATGGACGTATTCGTGGACGGAAACATCACGGTTGACGGCAGCGATGACGCCAAGGGCGGTGTGTTCTCGAAGGAAGCGATGGTCCTGGTGACGATGAAGAAGTGGTCGGTAGAGCGCGAACGAGATGCCTCGCTGCGAGCGTGGGAACTGAACGTGGTCGCGGACTACGACTACTCGGAGTACGAGGACAGCTGGGGTGTGGAGTTCTACTCCGATGCCAGCACACCGACCGGCTAGGGCCGGTAAACCGGGTGAATAAGAAAAGGACGAGAAGGGATAGTCGATGAGTTTCGGAGGGTTGATTGAACACAGTCTGACGTTCGGTCCTTTGGAGGACGCGGCGGCGGACGAGAGCTGGCTGGTTTGGCGGACGCCAATGGCGGTGGAAGTCAAGCGCGCCTATGCGGTGACGACGGCGGCCACCGGCGCGAGCGGCACGGACTACTTCAGCGTGCAGCTGCAAAACGGCGGCTCGGACGGCACGGGTAGTTCGGCGGTGACGGCGGCGATTGGCGGCACGGGCGGCTGGGTCGCTGACACGCCGGTGGCGGCGACCGTCTCCGAGGGGACGCTTGCATCGGGCGACTGGCTGAAGATCGTCTATGACGAGGAGGGGACGGTGACTCCTGGTGATGTGACGGTCACGCTGGACTACGTGCTGGGCATCGGGGCGTAGGTGCGAGGCGGACGGGGGCGGGCGACGGATGAGTGCCTGGCGGCGCGCGCCGCTCGCCCGCCCCCATGTCCGGCCCGACCAGGACGCATCGTTCTGATTCGATGGCCGGTCGCGAGATTCCTACGGCATTGGGCAATTTCAGAAAGCGGAAGTAATGGGTGGGTTCTATGTGGTGCGAAGGCGGGACGAGGGTGGCGGTTTGAAATCGCTGCTCGTGCCGCCGCGGCGGGGTACGCGGTCGCCGTTCCTGATCGTTCCCGGCTACGAATTGCTGGACCCGCGGGAACTTGAAGACTTGATTGAGGCGTTTGCGAAGAAGCGATCGGAGCGGGAGCGGGAGGGGCGGTCGTGGCGCCTGCCAACAACTGATGAGGGAGAAGGAAATGATTGACCCGCTGACGGTCACACACAAATCGAGCTGGGTCGAGTTGAAGGACCCGGCAGGCAAGGGGACTTCGCGAGTGCCAGCCGACCGGGTGGATTACTACCTAGACAAGGGATTCACACGGATCGGTGGCAAGTCGGGCAAGGGCGGAGCGCGACAGTCGAAGGCGAAGGGGAAGGGAAAGTAGATGGCGACTCTTGAGCAACTGCGGGGCGACCTGAGCCGGGTGCTGGGACTGTTCGCGACGGGATCGGTGACGGGTGGCACGACAGTGACACTGGTTGATTCGACCAATTTGTTGGATCCGTTGGCTTCGGCGGATAGCTACCGGACGCACTGGCTGTTGATGACCAGTGGAACGTTGGATGGCGAGCTGCGAAAGGTGATGGGATATGCACCAGCGACGGGAACACTGACCGTAAATCGAGCGTACAGCACCGCGCCGAGCGCGAGCGATACGTATGAGCTCCACGGGACGTTGAGCCCGGAGGACTTGCGGACGTGCATCAACCAGGCGCTGGGGCGCTGCCTGTACACGACGACGTATGACATCACGACGGTGGATTCGCAGCGCGAGTACACCCTGCCTTCTTGGGCAACGGAGGGCTGGCAGGTGTACTCGGTACGGAAGCGCTACGGGGATACTGCGGACGAGGTACTACTGGCGGGATGTGTGGTTCAGGACGACGGTTGAGGATGCGACGGTCGAGGTGGAGGTCGCTCCCCGGGGGGCGGAGGAGACGCTGTCGGTGTACGCGATGCGGCCGTATGCGTCGTTGACAAACGATACGGATAGCACGAATGCGGCAATTGAGCTGGTGCTGGCGGGGGCGAAACGCGCGGCCTATGAGCTGCTGAGCCGGCCGGCGCCGGGGGCCGATGTGACGGTGTACCGCGAGCTGCGACATGAGGCGGCGGCCGAGTTTGCCCGATTGGGACGGATTCGCCAACCGCGACCGAGCCGGCGGGTCCGGTTCGAGGTGCCGTTCTAGATGGCCCGGGCGAACGAAACGCCATACCCGTACGACATGCTGCTGGCGGCCGAGGGGTACATGCTGGCGAAAGGGCCGGCGGGAGAACCGGCGTACTCGGAGAGGAAACTGGAGTTCTTCCCGCCGCGGCAATCGGCCAGCGATGCGTCGTACGCGAACTTCCCGCCGGAGGCGGAGGCGACCTGGGCGGTGCCGGACTTCGCGGGCGGATACGGGCAGCCGAAAGAAACCGACGGCCTGACCAATCGTTACTACTACGGATTGGGAGTGGACTGCCGGATACCGGGACAGGTGACGCTGGCGCCGGAGATTAGGACGGCGGCGACCGGTGGTTCCGGTACGTTGGTCGCGAGTTTCGAACTGGGGACGACCCTGTACTTGGTGGCGGGGCGGTATTGCCTGTCGAGTACGGATGGCGACTCGTGGTCGGTGTCGAAGGACTTCGGAGCCGGGACCACGGCGGCGGGAGCCGCGGTATTCCAGGGCACCGGCGGCACTACCTATGCGTTTGTGGCGATGGGATCGGGATCGGGTGATCCGGCGTACTGGCTGTACGACGGTTCGACCTGGGCGCAGGACGGGACGTCGAACAAGGCGGATCGGTTTGCGGTGGTGGGCGATGAACTCTGGCGAGGATATGACGGCAACAAGGTGGCGAAGTCCTCAAATGGAGGGACATCGGCTACGTGGGCATCAGCGATAGCGGTGGGAGATGCGGATTCGGCGATCACTGGACTGCTGGTTCTGGATAACCGTTTGTACATCACGAAAGAGGATGGGCTTTTCACGCTGACGGACGACGCGACGCAGATTGACCAGGATTTGTTGCCGGAATTGCACGGCCGCAAAGATAACGAGAACGGGGTGGGATCGACAGTGTGGCGCAATGAGGCGTGGATTCCGTTTCGGCAGGGCTTCTACAGGTACTCGCCGGGTTCGATTACGCCGGTTGGACCGGAGGTCGAAACAGGAAACACGTCGCCAGTTCGGGGTCGGATCACGGCCGCGGCAGGCGATGACTACTTCCTCTGCGCGGCGCTGCAGAATGAGTCGGGCAACAGCTACTTGATGAGCTTTGGCGGAGCGGCGACGGCGGCGACCGGGGCAGTCGCAGCCTGGCACCCGCTGGCGGACCTGGGGGACGTGGACTGTCGGCACATGTTCGTGTCTAGCATCCCGGGGACGAATCCGCGGCTCTATTTTGGACGAGACGAGGACGTCGGATACATCGTGTTGCCGAGATCGTCGCCGAATCCGACTCTAGACTCGAACTGTCGGTTCACGACGTCTGGAAGCCTGTATTTGTCGCGGTACGATGCTCGGTTTCCGGCCCAGGACAAGGCCTATCTCGCGTGCTCGATCCTGGGTGAAGACCTGGACGGGAACAACGAGTACGTAGACGTGTACTACAAGGCGGCGGGGGCAGGGAGCTACTCGTTGCTGGGCCGGTACGACACCGACCCGGGGTCACGTCAGGAGTTTGCGGCGACAGTGGCCGGCAAGTACCTGGATCTCCGGCTAGATCTGGTGAGCAGCGCATCGACGGCGACGCCGAAATGTACATCGTTGGCGCTGGCGTACGCAGTGCGGACGGACTACAAACGGCAGTTTCAGTTCTTCGTGCGCGCGGCGGATCGGGTGCCGCTGCTCTCGGGTCAACGGTCGGTGAAATCCGCTGCGGACACGGTGCTCGGGATCGAAGCGGCGGTGGGCTCGCAAGGAGCGGTAACACTGGTGGCTCCCGACGGGAATTCGTACGAGGTTCTGGTGATCGACGCAGCACGTCAGGCGACGCGCGCAGAGGCAGACCGTCCGCTGGAATTTTCGCTCCCGGTTACGGCAGTGGAGTACCGGGCAACGGCAGCACGCGGGACATGGGACCGTGCCGGGGTGCACACGTGGGACCAACTGGCGGCGTGGACCTGGACGCAATCAACGGATCTATAGGAGAGAAAGATGGCAACAACTACGACTCAACTGGCACTGCGAAAGCCGGTCGGCAGCGACCAGGTGAATGTGACAACGGATGTGTCGGACAACATGCAGAAGATCGACGACGAGTTTCATCCGACCACCGGGCACGACCATTCGGGAACGACCGGGAACGGACCGAAAGTGGACGTGACGGACCTAGCGGACAACGCGGGGACGTCGGGACAGGTGCTGACGAGCAACGGCTCGGGGAGCGCGCCGACGTTTCAGGCCGCAGCAAGTGGGGGCGTGGTCCAACAGCACGATTTCGTGGAGGGATCGAGCGGCGGGATTGCGACCACGTCCAACACCTATGTGGACATGACGGACATGACCTTGACGATGACGACAACCGGGGGTGACCTAGTTTGCCGGTTCGCCGGCAACGTCGACTGCGATGTCGCCGGAACCTACGTGGCGCTGGCCTTCAGTCTCGACAGTGCGGCCGAGGTCGGGGAGCTGCAGCTGCAGGCGTCCGGCAACGGCAACACGCACGGCCATCCGCTGCTCTATACCTTCACCGGAGTCTCGTCGGCGTCCCACACGGTCAAGGTTCGCTGGCACACCAACAGCGCGAACTCCATCGATGTCGACAACAACGAACGGTTCTTCGAGATGCAGGAGATCGACTAGTGGTAAGACCTAATTTGACCCAATTGGAAGAAGAAATGGCGGCCGCCGGGGTGTCGGTGAACGGGCTCGGGGACGTCGGGGGCGAGGTGTTCACCTACACCGCCGGAGGCGAGCGCGAGATGCTGTCGGCGGCGGCGAACGCGGTAGTCGAAGCTCACGTGCCGGCGCCGAACGTCGATCCTCGTATCGCGAAGATCGACGGCATGTCACTGGACCTCGCGGACCGAGCGACGTTGAAAGAACTGCTCGGGATCGGGTAGTGCCCAACGGGTTCGATATCCCCGCCCTGGCGGCAAATGGCGGGGTACTGCTGGCGGCGGCGGCCGTGGCCACGGACCGCTTTTTCGCCTGGCGGCGGGAGCGCAACGGCGACTCGCAGCGCGGGCTGCTGAGGCGCATTCTGGAGAAGCAGGATGAACTCATCGACGCGCTCCGGGACACGGCTGAGTTGCATGAGGAACGTGCGTTGAACCGATCCTCCGAGGTACACGGCCGGATCGACGGCCTGACGACAGATGTGAGCGGGCTCAAGGGGTTTGTAGAGGGAAGACTGCAATGATCCGACCGCTTCCGGACGGAATCCGGGTGACCCAGGAGTACGGCCTGACGGCGTTCGCGCGATCGTCTGGCGCCTACCCGACTCCGGGACACCTGGGGATGGATTTCGCGACGCCGATGAACACGCCGCTGGTGGCGCCGGCGAAGGGGATGATCGCCCACGTGGGGTTTGGCGATCCGTGGAGCTGGGGATACCACATCAAGCTGGCCGACTGGAGAGGGCGAGACCAGGTATTCGCCCATCTGAAAGCGGATAGCGCCAGGGTGAAGGCTGGCGACCTGGTCCGAGAAGGGCAGGTACTGGCGGCGACCGGGGACACGGGCTGGAGCACGGGTCCGCATCTGCACTGGCAGGTGATCGATCGGGGCAAGGGCTCGGCGATCATGAAGCAGGCCATCGACCCGCGGACGCTGCTGGACCCGGAGCGGTACACGCTGGCGGCTCTGCAGGACTACGCGACGATGGTGGCCCTGCGCAACGGCCTGGACCCGGCGATCTTCCTGCGCCAGATCAACCAGGAATCGGGCTGGAACCAGTACGCCTACTCGGGCGCGCAGGCCATCGGCATCGCGCAGATCGTGGCCCGGTGGCACCCGTCGGTGAATCCGTGGAAACCCTACGAATCGCTGGACTACGCCGGCGGGCTGATGGCCGGTCACCTGCGGGAATTCGGCCGGATCGACCTGGCGCTCGCCGCCTACAACGCCGGCGCGACGGCCGTGCGCGAGTGGGGCGGCGTGCCCCCATACCCGGAAACCCAGAACTACGTGACCTCGATTCTCAACGATTGGAGCCCACCAGTGTTTGACGACATGCCTGAATCGCAGGCGATCGATAAGTGGCTGCATTTGCAGTTCCAGGACCTGGCCCAGGAGGTGACGGGCGTGGTGAACCGGGCGAACGCCGGGACGATGCCGACGCCGGAAGAGGTGGAGCACGCGAACAAGCGGTTCGCCGAACTGCGGGACAACTGGCCGGAATTGTGGGCGAAGGAAAAGGCTGCGGTTGCGGCCGGAAGGGACAGCTAGATGGAGATTGGCAACATTGTTAGCGAACTGGGCGGCGGCGCGGCGGCGGCGATCCTGCTGACGTGGGTATTCAACCAGGCATTCGCGATCAACCCGCGGTTCCTGCCGTTGACGGCGCTGGTGAGCGGATGGGCGCTCAGCCTGGCGATCACCGCGGCCACGAACCTGCCGGCGGACGGGCAGGCGTGGACCGGCGCCGTGGTGCTGGGGCTGTTCGCCGGGCTATCGGCGGTAGGGCTCTACCGAACTACGGAGAAGACAGTCGGGGTATAGAAGGGTTGGGTCGCCGGCGATATGGTGCGCAGCAGGTGCCGGACAACTCTGAATCGCGATCTGGGCGGCTACTGCAGGGAGGAGAAGGTAATCGCCAACACGAAGAGGAGACCGGCAAAGACGAGCCAGAAAGTCGGTGCGAAACCGAAGACGGTACCGCCGGTCAGTTTCGGCAGGTTGGGCATGGAGGGTCGTTCGGGGGCATTGCGTCGCCTTGTCGGGCGAGCGGGAGATCCGCTGGTGGTTCGCTCACGGAGCCTTCGCAGGTTCTCACTGATCGTCGGCTCGAAACGACTGGGTTCGTCCACGCTTTCGGACTCTTCTTCGGCAGCCACCTGATCGGCTTCCTGCGCGCGAGGCAGCTTCGATCCGCAGTTGATGCAGAGCCAGGCGCCCTCAGTGTTCTCGTGGTCGCACTCGGAGCATTTCATCGGAACTCATTCACACTTGGCCGGGCGAGGTCTCGCCGGACGTGCCGTCAATCGTAACACCAGCGAGCGAGCGATCTGGCGGTTCGGGCATGCGCAGCACGTGATTGGGGGATTGCGAGACCGGTCGAAGGCCCATCACGCGACAGGATCGGTGTCGGCGTTCAGGTCCTCCCCGAGCAGGCGATGCGCGTAGGTGTAGGTGTCCACCTTGCAGAGGTCCTCGAAAAATGCGCGGACGCGTCGCCCCATGTCGGTTTGTAGCCATTCTCGGGAGAGCACACCGTTACGGACCATCCGTCGGTAGAGTGCAGCGCTGCTGCGGACGCCGGTCGTTCGATAGAGGGATGCCATCCGCTCGTAGAACTTGCTAAGCGGAAGCTTCGTACTCGTGGAGGCGTGAAGGAAGTCCAGTAGCTGAGATCTCAGATTCTCAGGGATCAGCTTGCCGGCCTTGATCAGCCCGTCGGTGAGAGGGGTGCCGGGAAGCGGGGTCAGAACGGTGTACTGAGGAAAGGCTATTTCCTGGTCGCGCACGAAGTCTTCCAGCTCGATGAAGTCTTCCTCTTCCCACTCTGGATTAACGATGAAGCAGCCCCACGCCTCGATGCCGTGCGTTCGCATGGTCTCGAGGGCGGTGATGGCCTGCTCGATGTCGCTGCGTTTGTGATGCAGATCCTTGAGCTCTGAGTTCTTGACTGACTCGATGCCAAGGAGCAGGACCTTCATCCGACTTCAGCCCAGTTTTCGACGAGTTCGGGACGGCGCGCGATATCGCCGGTTCGTGCCTGGGCCCAGAAGCGCCAGTCCTTGCCACGCCAGTCATCGGGCTGTCGACGCAGCAATTCGGCGAGTTCGAGGGAGCGCGGGGCATCAACCCAGAATTCGTCATCAACGAAGGCGGCGACTTCGACGCCCTGCGGAAGTTGGTCCAGTTCCTGCAGGACGCGTGCCGGGCTCTTCTTCCGGTAGCCGCGGTTGTTGAAGACCCAGACCGAGCAGAAACTGCAGTCGAACGGGCAGCCGCGAGTCGACTCAACCGTCGCGACCACACCCATCACGTTCAGGTAGTACTCATGCTGGTAACCGGCGACGAGGCTCCAGTCGGGGAACGGGAGTGTGTCGAGGTCCATGATCGGCAGCGGGCTTTCGGTGAAGACCAGTTCGCCGCCGGAGCGGTAGGCGATGCCCGGTACGTCCTCGAATCCGCTCCCCACCTGGAGAGCTTTCAACAACGGCGCCAGGATGGTTTCGGCCTCACCCAGGACGACGAAATCGACCGCAGGCTCATCCATAGCATCTTCAGGGGCCATAGCGGCGTGGTACCCGCCCTGGACGATTGGTATGTCCGGCCGGGCCTGCCGAACATGTCGGCAAATCTCCTTGGTGGACTCGGCCTCGGCGGAATAGGCGGTGACGCCCACAACGTGAGGATCGAAGTCATTCAGCCTGGAGAGCAGCACTTCGTCGTCCTCTAGGCGGAGGTCAAGAATCTGAATCTCATGTCCCTCGGCCGAGGCCGCCACCATTAGAAGGTCCAGTGGAGGCACCCGGGCCAGGCTGGTGAACCCTACGCTCACCTCTCCAACATCAGGCTTGATCAGCAGGATCTTGAGGACGTCAGCGCCGATTCCCGGTCGTTCGATCGACGCAAAATCAGCGGCGCTCCTCCGCTCCGACTTCGGTGTGATTAGCATCATCTATTCTCGCAGGTGTTGTAGGTGCGACTCTGGCGACGGAGCCGGACTTTTTTGCATTCGGATCGGCAATTCGCGCGGGGACCACCCACACGGTCGGCCGAGAAATTTCGTCGAGGGTGACCGTCTCCCGGAGCCGAGCATTCGGTCTCAAGAATGATGGGCGAACCCGCTGTAGAAAGGTTCTACCCGATACGGTGACGATGACCTAGCGAATCCTGCCACATCCGGCCTTGATCCACCAGTACTATTCCGACCAATAGACGGCCGGGGCTTTGCCGAAGTCCGGACCCTACGGTCACGCAAAGCGGCGCTGCCGAGGACTCCCGAACATACCACGGTGGACGGCCACTCCGGTGGCGCAGAATACGCCAGGGACTCAGTATGGACAAAAGGCGACAAAGTAGGTGCCTTTTGAGTACCGGTCCCGGGTCAGACACGCCGCAAGAGGACATCAAATCCGGCCCGGTCACAGTAGGGTCGGCGGATTTCGATTTGACCGGTATTTACTGCTTCAATTAAGTTTGTGACGTTCGGGACAAACTACTGGGCGGCTGAGCGGGAAATGGTGGGCACCGCGTTCTCGATCCCGGGACGATTGAAATCGCGGTCCCAACCGATCTTCGCGCGACGCCCATCTTGAATGGGCGCGGCCGGCCTCTGGGCGATACCGCGATCACATTCGCAGCCGGACCAACCGGTTCGGGATGGGGGCAGCAAGATCCGGTTGTTGGCAGCCATGCTGCAAATGTTTGACCCCCTCGGAGCATTTTCTCAATCAGGGAGCGATCCCTATGGAAAGCGAGGTGAGGCCGAAATGAAAAAGTTGGAGGCAATTGTCCGGCACGAGTTGCTGGAGAAAGTTCGAGACGCACTCGACAAGGCGGGATACCACGGTCTGACGATTAGCGAGGTGCGCGGCGCGGGATCCCAGCGCGGCTACACCGAGAGCTATCGCGGTGCGAAGGCCTCGATTGTGTTCCGCCCCAAGGTCAAATTGGAGATCGTGGTTGACGCCGACCAGGTCGACGAGGTGGCCGGAATCATTACCGAGTCCGCCCGTACCGGCAGTGTCGGTGACGGCAAGATTTTCGTAATTCCGGTCGACGAGACCATCCGGATCCGCACTGGCGAGAAGGGGAAAGACGCACTTTGAATCCCTTGATTTTAGGCTCATTGCGACGATTTGTAGGAATGCCGGGACGCGCGTTCACCCGGGCCCGGTTCGCCGCGGTTTCGATTGGCGTACTGGCCGGGGCGCTCGTCCTGCCGGCCGTCGCATTCGCTGAGGAAGCGTCGATCGAGGATCTGCAGATCGCGATCGACACGGTCTGGGTGGTGGTGGCCGGCTCGCTGGTCTTCCTCATGCACACCGGATTCACCCTGGTCGAGACCGGGTTCACGCGTATGAAGAACGCCGGCAACATTGTTGCCAAGAACCTGATGAACATCGCGATCGGCCTGCTGGCCTATTGGCTGGTGGGATTCCCGCTGATGTTCGGTGATGGCGGCAGCGTCAACGGTTTCATCGGACTGGGTGGCTGGGCGCTGTCGGTGACCGATGGCTCGGCCGTCGATAGCTATGAGTCGTTGGATTGGACCGGAGTCTCGATTTCGACCAAGTGGTTCTTCCAGGCGGTATTCGCGGCGACCGCCGCGACAATCGTGTCTGGCGCCATGGCGGAGC
>CAYYTN010000034.1:0-14197 GCA_964474495.1 uncultured Chloroflexota bacterium | reverse complement strand
TCCTGCTTCTTGACCTTGGCGTTCTTGAGCCGTAGGAAGATCGACTCTTCCTCCTGCACGATGTCGATGACACCGTCCATCTCCGCCATAACCGCCTGGCCCTTCGGCACGCGGGCTTCGAAAATCTCCTCCACGCGCGGCAGACCCCGCGTGATGTCATCGGCGCGATAGGTCCCGCCGGTGTGGAAGGTCCGCATCGTCAGCTGGGTCGCCGGCTCGCCGATCGACTGCGCGGCGATGATTCCCACCGCCGTGCCGAGTTCAACATGCTCGTTGCGGGCCAGGTCGTAGCCGTAGCAGCGCTGGCAGATGCCGCGCTCCGCCCGGCACTTCATCACCGTTCGCACGGTGACCGTCGTCACCTCACGCTCTCCCAGCAGGTCCCGCTCCGTGAGCCCGACGATTTCGCCGGACCGGATCAGGATTTCGCCGGTATCGGGATCGACCACATCGGCCATCAGCACCCGGCCAAACGCCCGACTGGCGATCGAGTCGCCGTAGTCGAACTCGGCCCCGGCGATGATTTCCAGACCCTCGGGCGTGCCGCAGTCCTCCACCGTGACGATGGTGTCCTGCGAGACATCCACCAGCCGGCGCGTCAGGTAGCCGGATTCGGCCGTCCGCAGCGCGGTGTCCGCCAGGCCTTTGCGGGCGCCGTGGGTGGAAATGAAGTACTCGAATACGCTGAGTCCTTCGCGGAAGTTCGAGCGGACCGGCATCTCGATAACCCGGCCGTTGGGATCGGTCATCAATCCCCGCATGCCGGCGATCTGTCGAATCTGGTCGAAGTTCCCCTTCGCCGAACCGGACGCTCCCATCAGGTACACCGGCCCCAGCGGGTCGAGGCCATCCTCAACCGCTTCGCTGACGCTCTTCATTGCCGCCGCCCAGGAGCGTACGTGCAGGTTGTAGCGTTCCTGCTCGGTGACGATGCCCTGGTTGAACTGGTCCTCGATCTTCTCGACCGCCTGCTCAGTATCCTTCAGGATGTCGCCCTTGATGGGTGGGATCGTCAGATCCGCCATCGCCATCGTGACTCCCGAGCGGGTCGCCCAATGGAAGCCGATCGTCATCAGGTCATCGGCCACCTGCGCGCAGACCGCCGAGCCGTGGTCGTAGTAGATGTCGGTTATCAGATCCTTGAGTTGCCCTTTGTCCAGCAGGTTCTCAACCGGCCGGGCCTCGGGCGGCAAGATGTCTCCGAAAAACACCCGCCCGGCCGAAGTCGCAAAGAGCGACCCGTCCGGGCGCTCCTCCGTAATCGCGACCTCGCCCTCGTTCGCCCGCATCAAGACTTCCTCGTGCAGGTCGATCAGGCCCTCCTCGAACGCGGCGCTCACCTCGTTGCCGTCCGTGAAGATTCGGGGCTGTTCCCGTTTCGCCACCGGCGGCAGCGTCAGGTAGTAGCAGCCCAGGATCATGTCCTTGGTCGGGCCGATCACCGGCGAACCGTCCGCCGGCGAGAGCAGGTTGCGACTGCTCATCATCAACTGCCGCGCCTCTTCCTGGGCGGCCATCGACAGCGGTACGTGAACCGCCATCTGGTCGCCGTCGAAGTCGGCGTTGTACGAGAAGCACACCAGCGGATGGATCTGGATGGCGCTGCCCTGCACCAGGCGGATGTTGAAGGCCTGGATGCCCAGTCGGTGCAACGTCGGAGCGCGGTTCAACAGGATCGGGTGGTTGCGCGTCACTTCCTCCAGGATGTCCCAGACTTCCGGATCGGCGCGTTCCACCACCCGTTTGGCGCTCTTGATGTTGCTGGCCAGTTCGTAGTCCACCAGCCGGCGCATCACGAACGGCTTGAAAAGCTCCAGCGCCATTCGCGTCGGCAGGCCACATTCGTCGAGCTTGAGGTCGGGACCCACCACGATGACGGACCGGCCCGAGTAGTCGACCCGCTTGCCCAGCAGGTTCTGGCGAAATCGTCCTTGCTTGCCGCGCAGCAGGTCGCTCAGCGACTTGTAGGGGTGCGAGCCCGAACCGGTAATCGGGCGTCCGCGCCGTCCGTTGTCGACCAGCGCGTCAACCGCCTCCTGCAGCATCCGCTTCTCGTTGCGGATGATGATTTCCGGGGCTCCGAGCTCGATCAGTCGCTTGAGTCGGTTGTTGCGGTTGATCACCCGGCGGTAGAGATCGTTCAGGTCGCTCGTGGCAAACCGGCCACCGTCCAGCTGGACCATCGGGCGCAGGTCCGGCGGCAACACCGGGAGCACCGAGATGATCATCCAGTCAGGTTGATTCCCGGATCGCCGGAACGCCTCCACGACGCGCAGACGCTTCGTGGCCTTGCGGCGCTTCTGAATCGAGTTCGCGCCAAGGTCCACCCGCAGTTCGTCCGCCAGGTCGTCCAGGTCGGTCTGGCCGATGAGTTCCAGCATCGCCTCGGCGCCGCTGGTGGCCTTGAAGACGTCGCCGCAGGTGCCCTGCAGCTCCTGGTAGCGCAGCTCCGACAGCAGCTGCCGGGAAGCCAGGGTCTCCAGGTCGGTCAGGCGGCGCTCGTAGTACTCGTCCACCTCGGCCAGGCGTTCCTTCAGCGTCTCGTCAGAACGTGAGCGCTGATCTTCAACCCGGGCCCGTTCGTTGGAGATTTCCGTCTCGCGACGGGAATCCAGGTCTTTTCGTTCCTCTTCAAGCTGCTCGCGCAGCCGGGCCGAAGCCTCCTCGAACGCCGGCTCCACACCCTTGCTGTGCCGGGCGGTGATCTTCGTTCCGGTCGTCACGAAGGGCTCTTCCATCCAGCTCAGCTTGATGTCGTCCGGCGCCTTCTGGGACTTGTTCTCGGCCAGCACTCGCAGGACGGTGTCGGTCTCCGTCCGCAGTTTCTGAATGTCTTCCTCAACTTTGGCCGGAAGCTGCGCCGCCTCGTTGTCGAAGCGGGCCCGGATTTCAAGGATCTGCCGCTCCAGGTCGTCGTCGAGCGACTCGATCATGTCCTCGACCTCAACCGCCGTCTCGTCCAGTCGGGCCTTGTGGTCGTCATCGATCGACGAGATCGCCTCCGCCCGCCGCTCTTCGTCCAGTTCGGTCACGATGAACGAGGCGAAATAGATGATCTTCTCGAGGTTCCGGGGAGAGATGTCCAGCAACTGTCCGAGCCGGCTGGGCGTACCCTTCACGTACCAGATGTGGGTCACCGGGGTGGCGAGTTCCACATGCCCCATGCGCTCGCGCCGGACTCGCGTCCGCGTTACCTCGACCCCGCACTTGTCGCAGATGATCCCCTTGTAGGTGATGCGCTTGTACTTGCCGCAGGCGCACTCCCAGTCCTTCGTCGGCCCGAACGTTCGCTCGCAGAAGAGGCCATCGCGCTCCGGCTTCAGCGTCCGGTAGTTGATGGTTTCCGGCTTCAGTACCTCGCCGTATGACCAGGATCGGATTTGCTCCGGGGAGGCCAGGCCAATCCGGATCGCGTCAAAGTCGTTGACTTCCAACATTGCCAGCTATACCCCTTAGAGCTTGTATTCGCGGCCCTCGATGTTGATGCCATCGAGGTCGGGCAGGTATTCCTGCGACGAGTCACTTGCGATCGATATTTCTTCATCAGCGGAGTTGAGCACATCCACCGCCAGCCCCAGGCTCTGCAGCTCTTTGACCAGCACCCGGAAGGATTCGGGAACCCCCGGATCGAGGATGATCTCTCCCTTGACAATGGCCTCGTAGGTCTTCACCCGGCCGAGCACGTCGTCGGACTTCACGGTCAGCATTTCCTGCAGCACGTGGGCCGCCCCGTAGGCCTGCAGCGCCCATACTTCCATCTCGCCGAACCGCTGTCCGCCCATCTGCGCCTTACCGCCCAGCGGCTGCTGGGTGATCAGCGAGTAGGGACCGGTGGAGCGGCCGTGGATCTTGTCTTCGACCAGGTGGGCGAGCTTCAGCATGTACATCTGGCCCACTACCACCGGCTTGTCGAACGGGTCGCCCGTGCGTCCGTCGTACAGGGTCGCCTTACCGTCCTTGGACAGGCCGGCCTCTTCCAGCAGGTCTTCCACCTGCCCCTCGGTGGCGCTGTCAAAAACGGGCGAGACAACCCGGATATTCAACTTCTTGGCGGCCGCGCCGGCGTGCATCTCCAGCAACTGCCCGACGTTCATCCGCGATGCCGCGCCCAGCGGGTTCAGCACGATGTCCACCGGGGTGCCATCTTCGAGGTACGGCATGTCTTCCTGCGGCAGCACCAGCGAGATGACGCCCTTGTTGCCGTGGCGCCCGGCCATTTTGTCGCCTTCCGTGATCTTGCGCTTGGACGCGATGCTGACCCGGACGACGTGATTCACCCCCGCCGCCAGGTCGGTGCCGTCTTCGCGGCTGAATTGCCGGACGTCGATCACCGTCCCGGCGTCACCGGCGGGAACATGCTTGGACGTGTCCTTCACCTCGCGGGCGTCGCGCCCGAAGATGGCCCGCAGCAGCCGGTCTTCACCGGTCAACTCGGTCTCGCCCTTGGGAGTGATCTTGCCGACGATGATGTCGTCGGGGCCCACCTCGGCGCCCACGTAGACAATCCCGTCCTCGTCGAGGTTGCGCAGCGCCTCCTCGGCGACGTTGGGGATGTCCCGGGTGATCTCTTCCGGACCCAGCTTGGTGTCGCGCGCGTCCACCTCGAACTTCTCGATGTGGATCGAGGTATAGATGTCCTCCGTGACCAGGTTCTCGCTGAGCACGATCGCGTCTTCGAAGTTGTAGCCTTCCCAGAACATGAAGGCGCACAGAATGTTGCGTCCCAGCGCCAGCTGGCCGCGGTCGGTGGATGAGCTGTCGGCCAGCAGGTCGCCCGGTTTCACCTTGTCGCCGGTCTTTACGACCGCCCGATGGTTGATGCAGGTGCCCTGGTTGGAACGCTCGAAACAGCGCAGCCGGTATTTGTGTTCTTTGCCGCGGTTCTCCTTGACCACGATTTCGCTGGCCACCGCGCTGGTCACCGTGCCTGGCTTGGCGCCTTCGTAGACAATCATGTGCCCGGAATCCAGCGCCGCGCGCTCTTCGACGCCCGTGGAAACAAGCGGCGCCTGCGGCTTCAGCAGCGGGACCGCCTGGCGCTGCATGTTCGACCCCATCAAAGCCCGGTTCGCGTCATCGTGTTCCAGAAACGGGATCATCGAAGTCGGGATACTGACCATCTGCTGCGGCGAGACATCGATCATGTCGACATCTTCGCGCGGCCCCTCGTGGAAGTCCGGCCCGGTGCGAACCGCCACGCGCTCGGCCTTGATCGTCCCGTCGTCGCCCAGTTCGGCATTAGCCTGGGCGATGATCAGGCGTTCTTCCACGTCCGCGGTGAGATACTGAATCTCGTCGGTCACAAACGGCTCCACGCCGATGATGACCCCGTCAGCCTTCTTGAACTTCTTGAGCTGCTCGACGAGCTCCGCAGTGACCTTTGCGCCCTTGCGACCCAGCGGCTTGCCATCCTTGCCCTTCAAGCCCAGCGGCTTCCCGTCCCCATTTCTCAGCCCCTCGCGCAGAGTGCGTCCCAGGGCCTTCTTGGCCTCCTTCGATGCCAGATCCTTTTTGACTACCCGGTACGGCGTCTCCAGAAAGCCGTAGTCATTCACCTGGGCGTACGAAGCCATCGAGCTGATCAGCCCGATGTTCGGCCCTTCCGGAGTCTCGATCGGACAGATCCGGCCGTAGTGGCTGAAATGGACGTCACGAACGTCGAACCCGGCCCGCTCGCGGCTCAAACCACCCGGACCCATCGCGCTCAGGCGCCGCTTGTGGGCCAGTTCGGATAGCGGATTCGTCTGGTCCATAAACTGCGAAAGCTGGCTTCCGCCGAAGAACTCCTTGACCGCCGCCATCACCGGACGCGTATTGATCAGCACCGCCGGCGTCGCTTCGGCGGCGTCCTGGATGGTCATCCGCTCCTTGATCACCCGCTCCATGCGCAGCAGGCCGGTGCGAAACTGGTTCTGCAGAAGCTCGCCGACTGGGCGCACCCGACGGTTGCCAAGGTGGTCGATTTCGTCGGGCCGCCCCTGCGAAGCGTTTAGCCGCACAATCTCCCGGATCAGCGCCAGCAGGTCTTCCCGGCGCAATGTGCGCTCGGAATCTTCGGTCGTCACGCCCAGGCGCTTGTCCAGCTTGTACCGCCCAACCCTTCCCAGGTCGTAGCGCCGGAAGTTGAAGAGCAACTGGTTCAGCAGCGAGCGCGCGTTTTCCTTCGTCGCCGGATCGCCCGGTCGCAGCCGGTGATAGACATCGATCAGGCCCTCTTCGTGGGTCTCCGCCGGGTCGTGCCGGACCTTGCCAACCCCGATGGTGGACTCGATGTAACGGTGCTCGGCGTCGGTATCGACATCCTTAAACAGTTCGTAGATTTCCTCGTCGGTGCCCCAGCCGAGCGCGCGCAGCAGGGTCGTCACCGGAATCTTGCGCTTGCGGTCGACCTTGACGCTGATGATGTTCTTGGCCGAAGTGTCGAATTCAAGCCACGCGCCGCGATTCGGAATCAGCTTCGCGGCGAACAGCCGGCGGCCCGTCGCGCTGTCGACATCAGCCGTGAAGTACGCCCCCGGCGACCGCACCAACTGGCTCACCACAACCCGCTCGGCCCCGTTATAGATAAAGGTCCCCTTGTCGGTCATCAAGGGGAAATCACCCATGAATACCGACATTTCCTTGATTTCCCCGGTCTGCTTGTTGTGTAGTCGGGCCGTCACCCGCAATGGCGCCTGGTACGTGCGGTCCTGGTCCCGGCATTCCTCTTCGTTGTACTTGGGCTGGTCAAAGGGGTCCTTCGGAACTTCGAAGTGCAGTTCCAGGTTCTTCCCGGTGAAGTCCAGGATCGGCGTGATCTCCTCGAAAAGCTCATGCAGCCCCTGGTTACGGAACCAGTCGAACGACCGCTTCTGGATCTCGATCAGGTTCGGAAGATCCAGGATGTTCGGAGTCTGCCCAAACTCACGTCGGGCGATCGAACCGTTGGCACTGGTGGTGGTCATACGGGGTGAAACTCCTCAGCTAGCCAGGCGACGGCTACAGATAGGTAGGGCGTGGGGCGCCCGCGGACGACTTAGTAGGGCGGCGTGGGCCAGGGATGCATCCCGGGCCCCGTAGTTTGCAGTTTCGGTCACGAACTGGAGACGGGCAGGCGTAGCCTCACTCCCCCCTCGTTCGGTCAATTTGGTCAGATCAGCACCCGGTGAATACCAGAAAGCAAAGCTCGCGCCACCCCCCGGTTGGGGGCCGCGCTAACCTTGCTGACTATGGAGTCTTAGTTTCTACGAGTTTTCGGACTTTTCTCTTCCGGACCTCGTCTCGATGCACAGGGTACCAGACAATTCGGAAATGCGTAGAAAATCCCGGAAAGTGCTAACCCGGCGGCCACGTCATCTGCCGGCCGCCAATCACATGAATATGCAGATGTTCGACCGTCTGGCCGCCCGCTTCGCCCTGGTTGATGACCAGCCGGTAGCCGTTCTCCGCCAGACCCTCGGACCGCGCCACGTTGGTGGCCGCCAGCATGAGGCGACCGACCAGGTCGCCATCCTCGGGAGCGACGGCGGCGATCCCGCCGATGTGGCGCCGCGGAATCACCAGGACGTGGGTGGCGGCCTGCGGCTGCAGATCGCGGAAGGCCACGAAATCCTCGCCCTCGGCCACCATGTCTGACGGAGTCTCTCCCGCCGCGATGCCGCAGAAGACGCAACTCATTCAATCACCTCCGCTGTGGTCGCCGGGACGGGCACGGCCGCCAGGCGGAATTGCTCCGTGCGGGCGATCCGGGCGCGTCCGATCTGGCCGACCAACTCCGGCCCGCCCTTCGCCTCGACCCGTAGGTAGTTGTCGCTGAGGCCGGACACCGCGCCGTCCGCGGCCGCCTCCCAGACGATCTCGCGCTCGGCGCCTTCGAACTGCTCCGCGTAGCGTCGCGCCAGCCGCTCGCCGAGTTCGAGGATGTCCGCCAGGCGCGCATTGCGAGTGACATCGTCCACCGGGTCGGCGGCCAGCGCCGCCAGGGTGCGATCGCGGCGCGAATACGGAAACGCGTGTAGCGAGGCGAACCCGACCGCCGCTGCCAGTTCGCGAGTGGCCTGGTAATCGACGTCGGATTCTCCGGGGAACCCGACCATCACGTCGGTGCCGATCGCGGCGTCCGGTGACACCCCCCTGATCGCGTCGACCAGGTCGCGGTACTCCGCCGCCGTGTAGGGCCGGCGCATCGCCGCGAGCACCCGGTCCGATCCGCTCTGGAGCGGTAGGTGCAGGTGCGGGCAGACTCGCGGATCGGCCAGCGCGTCCAGCAGATCCCGGTCGAAATCCATCGGTTCGATCGAGCTGATCCGCAGCCGCGGTACATCGGTCTCGGCCAGGATCTGAGCTACCAACCGCCCGACGCGATCGCCGCCGTCCGGGCAGCGGTAGGAGCCCAGGCTCACCCCGGTTATCACCACCTCAACCGCTCCCGCGCCCACCAGGTCCCGAACCCGGGCGACGACCTCGCCCACCGGCCGGCTGCGCGCGCGGCCCCGGGCCCGCGGCACGATGCAATACGCGCAGACGTGATCGCAGCCCTCCTGCACCTTCACCATCGGGCGGGTGCGCGCCGCCTCGCCAAAACCGTTCGGCGCGGTCGGGGCCGTCGCGGCATCTCCCGCGACCCGGCCGATCGCTGCGACCAGCCGGTCCTGTTCGACAATCGGAAACACCTCTGCTCTCGGGAAGAGTTCAGTCAGCCGCGCGGTCTGCACCGTGGCGTAGCAGCCGGTGATCGCCACCAGGGCGTCCGGATGCTCCCGCAGCGTCCGATTGATGCTCCCGCGGGCCTTGCGATCGGCGACGTGGGTGACGGTGCAGGTGTTGATGACGATGGCGTCGGCGGGCGCGCCGAAAGGCACCACCGCGAAGCCCCGTTCCCGGAACCGTCGCACCAATGCGTCGCTGTCCACCTGGTTGACCCGGCAGCCAAATGTCTTGAGCGCGACCGTCGGCGCCGGCCTACCCACCGCTGCTCCCCCGCCCCGATCCGAGCCAACCGAACCGGCGCGCCGCCAGAACCGCCAGCACGATCACCGCCGTTTCCGCTCGCAGCACCCGCTCTCCCATCCCTACCGGGATACCCCCGTTGGCGCGCAGCAAATCCAGTTCGCGCTCGCTAAAGCCGCCCTCCGGTCCGATGACCGCCGTGACAACCGCCCCATCTAGGTTCCCGAGTGCATCCTCCACCGACCGCAGCCCCGGCGCCGTCGACGGCGCCAGGAATCCGGCGCCCAGCCAGGTGGCGGCCGCGGCCGTGTCCGCCACGGTTGTCACGAGCGGGAGATAGGCGCCGCCGCACTGCTCCATCGCCTCCGCTACCACCCGCTCGAATCGCTCCAGTTGTCGTCCGCCGCCGTACGCCGACTCGCGCGGCACCGAACGCTCGGCCGTGTAGACGATTAACTCGGTAGCTCCCAATTCGGTCGCCTTTTGCAGGGCCAATTCGGTGTTGCCCGACTTCAGTCGGGGGATCGCCAGGCGCAACTCCCCCGCCGGCCGCTCGATTCGGAGCACCTGCCGGGACTCCACCAGGACCTCCGGCGTGAGCTCGGCCAGTATCCCGTCGACCACCCCACCCGCGCCGTCCAGCAGTTGGATCGGTTCCCCGGTCCGCATCCGCATGACGTGTTCCACCCGATGCGCGATCTCCGGCGGCAGCCGCAGCACCGGCACGGCCACATCCAGGCCCTCCACCAGGAATCTCCGTCCGGGCCGCTGCGCAACAGCCATCACGTAGTCCTCGCAAACACCAGGCTCACCCACCGTTCCTCGTCAGTGCGCTCGATCAGATTGAGCGGCAGGTCTGCCATCGCCGCGGTCACCAGGTCGGCGCGTTCATCCACAATACCGCCCAGGATCAGCCTTCCGCCCGGCACGATCGGCCCCGGGAAGTGGGCTGCCAGCTCGCAGTGAACCGCCGCCACGATGTTGGCGACCACGATGTCGAACGGCCGCGCCAGGTGTTGCTCGATCCCGGGCTCGCCCAGTGTCCCCACGCCGAGTTCGATCCGGTCCTCCCGCCCGTTGGCCGCCACGTTCTCACGCGCCGCGTCCACGGCGCGCTCGTCGGTATCGAGCCCAACGACCGCCGCCGCCCCCAGGCCCGCGGCGGCGATGGCCAGGATCCCCGATCCCGTCCCCAGGTCGAGGACGCGCCGGCCCTCGACGCCACACTTCTGGAGCGCCAGCAACGCCTGCCGGGTCGACACATGCAGCCCTGTCCCGAAGGCCCGGCCGGGATCGAGGCTGACAACCACCTCCGCACCGGGAGTTTCGCTCTCATCCCAGGCCGGCACAATTCCCACCCGGCCGATCGTGAGCGGTCGGTAGAACCGTTTCCACTGTTCCATCCATTCGGATTCCACAGTCCAGCGCTCGCGTGGCTTTCGCAGGCCCGCCGACCCGCCGCCGCCCAGCATCCACAGGGCGTTGAAAAGCTGGTACTTCGTGACCGGAAGCTCGGCCCCCTCGCGCAGGTAGGCGGTAAGCCGGCAGCGGCCCTCGGGCACGAAGTCATCCAGCGCCGTGGCGTCGACCATCTGCTCCACCGCCACCGCCCCGCCCGCCCAGCGGGCCATCACCGCCTGGACGTCATCGACCTCGTCCTCTTCAACGACCACATCGACGGCCAGCCAGCGTTCTCCCATCAGTCCAGGACGTCGCGCATCCGGTCCTTGAAACCCTTCTTTCCGGAGGCCCGCTCGTGGATGTGACCGAGTTCCTGGAATAGCTGCCGCTGGCGGCCGGTGAGGCGCCCCGGCACGGTGACATTCACCGTCACGAAGTGATCGCCCCGATCCGGGCGCCGAATCCGCGGGACGCCGCGGCTGCGCAGCTTGACCACCGCGCCCGGCTGGGTGCCGGGTTCCACCTGCAGCTGGTGCGGGCCGTCGACCGTCTCGATCTCGACCGCCGTTCCGAGCACCGCCTCGGTGACATCGACCGTGATCTCCGAGTAAATGTGGGCGCCCTCGCGCTTCAGCGTCTTGTGGGCGCGGACCCGCACCCCCACGTACATGTCTCCCGGCGGGCCGCCAAGCTGGCCGGCCTCACCCTCGCCCGGGACGCGCAATTCGTTGCCGTCGTCGATCCCCGCCGGCAGGGTAAGCGTCAGCTTGCGCTTCTTGCGCTGCCGGCCTCCACCGCCACAGCCGGTGCAAGGATTTCGCATGACCTTGCCAGCGCCTTTGCAGTTCTCGCAGGTGCTTACATTCACGAACTGACCGAATATCGACCGCTGCGCATGGCGCACCTGCCCCGAGCCCCGGCACACCCCACAGACGGTGACCTCGGTATTGGGCGCCGCGCCGTCGCCGTCACACACCTCACACACCTCCATGCGACTCAACTCGACGTCCTGCTCGACGCCGTGGACGGCGTCCATGAAGTCGATCGTCACGTTCGTCTGCAGGTCACGGCCCTTTTGCGGCGCGCGGGTGTCGCGCGTCGGCCGCGAACCAAAGAAGGCGTCGAAAATGTCGCCCAGGCCGCCGGTCTCGAATCCGCCAAAACCGCTCTCCGGCCCCTGGCGCAGACCGGCCTTGCCGAAGCGGTCGTAGATCTGCCGCTTCTGATCGTCCTTCAGGACGTCGTAGGCCTCCTGGACCTGCTTGAAGCGTTCTTCGGCGTCGTTCGCCTTGTTGACATCGGGGTGGTAGGCCCGCGCCATCTTGCGGTAGCCCTTCCGAATCTCGTCGGCGCTGGCGCCGCGCTCGACCCCGAGGCGCTCGTAGTAATCAAAGTCGCTGACCGCCACGGGTGGCTACTCCGCCCCGGCGTCCGGCTCGGCGGTCGCGGATTCGCCATCTCCCGGATCGGCGACCGCTTCGGCGACTTCACCTTCGTCTTCCCCGGCCTCCTCAGCGGGGCCGACCTGCACCAGTGCCGGGCGCAGCAGGCGATCGTGAATCATGTAGCCCGGCTGGTAAACCTCCCGCACCACGCCCTCCGCGCCGGCGTCCCCGTCCTGAGCCACCGCCTCGTGGAACCGGGGATCAAATTCTTCCCCGAGCGCCTCGATTCGTTCGATGCCCTGCGCTCTCAGCAAGGAGTCAATCTGGGCGCGGAATATCAGGATGCCGTCGATCCAGCTGAATCCGTGCAGGTTTTGCGGAATCGCCCCCAGGGCGCGGTCCAGCGAGTCGATCACCCGCAGCAGGTCACCGGCAAAGAATTGATTGGCGAACTTGCGTCCGTCCTCGATTTCCTGCGTCGACCGGCGCTTCATGTTGGACAGGTCGGCCCGGGTGCGGGTCACCCGATTCATCAGTTCGACGCGCTCGTCTTCCAGCTCCTCGACCCGCGCGCGCAGGTCGGTTTCGCTGGCGGCGGAATCGGCTTCCGGTGCGCCTTCGCCATCATCGGCCGCGGGCTCGGGCCCGGCTGAATCGACGGTCGGGGTTTCGTCTTCGGTGTTGGTGGTCATGCGGGGCATCTGTCCTGGAGATCAAGCGGACCGTTCCCGGTTCCGCGGTAGGTCGACATCGTGTCCGAGAGTCAATCGGTCGGAACAAGTCCCTAATGGTACTTGAGAGCCGGTCGTCACGGTGGCGGGAAGGCGGCTATTGGGCCGGTACCACCACCCCACCGCCGTCGCCGATTTGCCACAGTTCGCCTGAGGTGTTGAGCACATACAGGTTGCCCCCGGCGTCCAAATCGAGCGCTATCGGAGCCGGTATCGCGACTTCCAGAGCGCCGGCGCCGCTGCTCCCCCGCCCCGCCGGATCCCCGGCCACCGGCCGCGGCGTCACGCCCGGGATCGCCATCGTGACCATTCCCCCGGTCAATTCCACGAAGTAGACGCGGCCCTCACCATCAACGGTCAGGGCCACCGGAGTGAGGAGGAATATGGTCTCCTCGGTCGGCTGGTCCGCCTCCGCCTCTTCATCTCCCTCTTCCGCTCCCTCTCCCTCAACCGGCTCTATCGGCACGAGGTAGCTGGGGCCGGCGACGGTCGCCAGCAGCCCGCCCATACCGACTACCCGAATCTTCTGCGCCCGGGTCTCGGCGATGTAGATGCGACCGTCCGGGCCGACCGCCACATCCGAAGGTCCGTCCAGTTGCGTTTCGGCCGCCCGCCCGCCGTCGCGGCCGCTCGCCGCCTGCCCGTTGCCGGCGAAGGTTGCTATGGTCCCGTCGGTCTTGATGATCCGTACGCGGTTGGAGGCCGGATCGGCGACGTAGATATTTCCGGCGCCGTCGATGGCCAGGCCGGTGGCGTCGCGGAACTCGGCCGCGACCGCCAGCCCCCCATCACCGCCGGAGCCCGGCTGCCCCGATCCGGCAATCGTTTCGATGATCCCGCAGCGGTCGATCCGCCGGATGCGGAAGTTCGCGGAGTCGGCGAAGTACAGATTTCCGGCGCTGTCCAGCACCAGTGCCTTCGGCGCCGACAGATCGGCCTTCGCGGCGGGTCCACCGTCGCCGGAGAATCCCGGCTCGCCGGTCCCGGCCAGCGTCGTGACGATCCCGGCGGGGGACACAACCCGGATTCGGTGATTGCCGGTGTCCGCGATGAAGATGGTGCCGTCGGTGGCGATCACAAACGATTCCGGGCTCAAGAACTGCGCCGCCGCGAAGGGGCCTTCGTCGCCCGCGAATCCCGGCCCGCTCGCCCCGGCCAGCAGCGTGGCCAGGGGGTCGTCCCGCAGCGGCGGGCGCGGGGCGACGTCGGCCGCCTCGCCGCGGCAGGCCAGGATCGGATCGTCGAGCGAGGGCGCCCGCAGCAGGCTCACCGTGTACGTGCCCTGTTGCAGTACGAACAGTTTGCCACCGGGCCCGAGCGCGAGGCCGAGCGCCGGTTTCATCCCCGCGATCATTGCCGGCGCGCCGCCGCTGGCCCGCCCGGTGCCCAGGCCCGCCACCGTCATGATCTGGCCGTTGGCGTCCACCCGGCGGATCGCCTCGTTCTTCCAGTCGGCGAAGTAGAGATTCCCCTCCGCGTCGATCTCGACGGCGCGCGGGGAGTTAATCTGCGCCGCCGACCCCAGGCCGCCGTCCCCGGAAAACCCCGGGGTACCCGTCCCGGCGACCACCGACACCGTCCCGTCGGCGTTCAGCCGCAGGATGCGGTGCCCGTCGAATTCGGCCACATAGACCGTCCCATCCGGGGCAACCGCCACATCGATCGGCCCCTCCACGCGCCCGCCGGTCGCCGTCGCACCCTCGATCAGCGCAGCATCGACATCGCTGCCGGCCACCGTCGTGATCACCCCGC
>CAYYTN010000033.1:5452-14321 GCA_964474495.1 uncultured Chloroflexota bacterium | reverse complement strand
ATCGCGGACTCGACCCCGCGCGCCTGCTGGTGGCGCGCGACGGCGTCAATCTGGAAACGTTCGCCGCTTTGCCCGATCGCGCCGCGGCCCGCACCCGGCTCGGCATATCGCCAGAGGCCCGGGTCGCCGCCTACACCGGCCATTTCTACCGCTGGAAGGGCGTCGACACCCTGGCGGCCGCCGCCCCCCTACTCCCGGCCCCCTGGCAGGTCCACCTGGTCGGCGGCATCGGTTCCGACCTGGACCGGCTCGCCGCGTTGGCCGACGGCGACCGCCTGCACGTCCACGGCCACCTGCCCCAGCGCGACGCCATCCAGTACGCCGCCGCCGCCGATGTCGTAGTCCTGCCCAACTCCGGCGACTCCGACATCTCCGCCGCCTACACCTCGCCGCTCAAGCTGTTCGAGTACATGGCCTCCGGGCGGCCGCTGGTGGCCTCAGATCTACCCTCGATCCGCGAGGTCGTCCGCGCCGGCGAACACGCCCTGCTGGTCCCGCCCGACGACCCCGACGCCCTGGCCGCCGCCATCCAGCGACTCGACGCCGAACCCGATCTCGCCGGACGTCTCGCCGCCACCGCCCGCGAATACGTCGAAGAGTTCGCCTGGCCGGTCCGCGCCCGCGCGATCGTCGAATTCGTCGCGAGCCTCTCTTGAGCGCGACCGTGGCCATCTTCCGCTTCTTCTTCGCCGCCCTGCCGCCGCTGCGCGTCCTGCTCGGCTACCTCCTGCCGTTGCTGGTCCTCTACCGCCGCCTGCTCTTCGAAGGCCACGCCTGGCTGGATCTCGATTTCCTGATCGCCTACCGTCCGCGCCTTGAAATCCTCCAGGCCGGCCTCCACAACGCCCAGTTGCCCGTCTGGACCGACACCTACCTCAGCGGCTTCCCGGTGGCCTACTCCGAATACGGCTGGTTCTATCCACTCACCTGGCTCTTCCTGCGGATCTTCCCCATGCCCTTCGCCTACCACGCCGAGGCCGCCCTCGGCCTGCTGCTGGCCGCCCTCGCCGCTTACGCCCTGGGCCGCGCCTGGGGCCTGCAACGCTTGCCCGCCTTCGTCGCCGGCTACCTCTACGCCTTCGCCCCCTTCGTCTTCGCCACCTCGCTCTTCCTGAACTTCGCCACCGTCTTCTTCGTCCTGCCGGCCGCCATCCTGGCCATCGAGCGCATCGCTCAGGGCCGCCGCTGGTTCATCTTGCTACTGGCGTCGGTGGTCGGGATCAACATCCTCGCCGGGCACCCCCACATCTCGGTCCTGCTGGCCTTCGGCGCGTCGCTCTACGGCGTCTTCCGGGCGGTCTGGACCTACCGCGACAACGGCGCCGTCGCCGCCCTGCGACTCGTTGCCCTGCTGGGCTTCGCGGCCACCCTCGGCCTGCTGCTCGGGGCGGTCCGGCTGCTGCCGCTGCTGGTCATAACCGGCGAATCCACCCGCGCCGGCGGAATCGACTTCGGAACCGCCGCCGCCGGCGCCATCCATCCCCTGGCCCTGCTGCTTGGCTATCTCTATCCCGCCTTCGACCTGCCCCGGGTGTTCGGCGGCGTCCTGAAGGCCGAGCCGCTGGCCTATCTCGGCCTGCTCGCCCTGCCGCTGGCCTTCCTGGCCATCGCCCGTCGCTGGCGGCAGCGCACCGTCATCTTCCTCACCGTCGTGACCGTCCTCTCCTGGATACTCGCCTTCGGCGACACCGCCCCGGCCTTCCGCGCGCTCCATTCACTGCCGCTCTTCGGATTCTTCCGCATTCCATCCCGCTTCATCCTGCTGGCCGGCTTCGCCCTGGCCTACCTGGCCGCCTTTGGCCTGCAAACGTTGCGCACCCCCCGCCCCGCCCCCCTCCCGATTGCGCGCTGGTTCGCCCGGGCGTTCACGGCCTACGGCTTTTTCCTTGCCCTGGCCGTCATCGGCGCGACCGCGATCCTCGAAATCAACTACGGCCCGCTCCGCAACACCCTCAACAGCGGCATCGACCGCTTCCTGGTCGGCGGCGCCGGCGCCTACGCCACTCCCGGTGAGTGGCAGGGCATGTTTGCCGGAGCCCGCCAGCGACTTGAGCAGGCCTTCACCCTGCTCAGCTGGACACCGGTCTTCACCGCGCTCCTCGCGCTGGCGGCCGCTGTGGCCTGGCGCCGCCTCGCCACCGGCCGCTGGAGCCCCGGCGCGGCCGCCACCTTCCTGGCGCTCTTCCTGATCCTCGACCTCACCTTCTCGATGGGCCACGGCATCGAGACCGTCTCCGCCGAGACCCTCGACGCCGAGATCCAGTCCGCCGCCTTCCTGCAGAACCTCGGCCCCACCCGGGTGCTGTCGTTCCGGGGGCTCGCCGACAAGTGGGAGCTATCGATGACCGGCCGCGACGAGTTGCTCCCGCCCGACGACCGCGACCGGCTTGAATACCTGTTCCTGCGCGAGGTCATCACCCCCGACCTCGCCAGTCGCTCCGACCTCACCAGCATCGACGGCTACGAGAACCTCATGACCCGTAATCAGGCCGAGGTCCTGGCCTACCTGGGCAGCGAGCGCGCCACCGTGCGCGGCTTCGCCGTCAGCGCCACCGAGTCCGAAGAGAGCAAGGCCGCCACCCTGCGCGATCGCCTGCCGGCGCTGGCCGCGTTCAATATCGGCGCGGTACTCTCGGGCACCAACCTCGACGCCGCCCTCGGTCCACCCGCCTACACCGTGGAAGTCGACATCCCGGCCCGCTACGAGGCCGACCAGACCGTCTGGATCTACCGCGTTCCCGAACCTCTCGGCGACTACTACCTCACCAACACCTGGCGACTCGACGACCCGGCCGAGTCCACCGACAGCGTCCTCGACCGGTTGTTGCACTCCCCGCCGGGGCTGGTCGCGCTCGACGCCGACCCGGGCTTCCCGGCGGCCCCCGGCCCGGCCGGCGGCACGGTCGAAGTCATCGACAGCGGCCCCGGCCGCCACGTCCTGCGCGTGCACACCGATGTCGCAACGGTCCTGGTGGTCAACCGCTCCCACCTGCCCGGCTGGTCCGTCGCTCTCAATCAGTACCCGGTTACGCCGCTGGTCGCCAACCGCTTCGCCGTCGCCGTCGCCATCCCGCCCGGCGACAGCACCGTCGCCCTCACCTACACCCCGCCGGACTACCCGCTCGGCGCGCGGCTCAGCCTGGCGGCGCTGGCCGTCTTTGTCGCCCTTGCCATCGTCGCCTACCGGCGCTCGCGCCCGCCCGCCAGGGACGCCCGCCAATGAAGGTCTGCCTGGTCGCCGATGCCCTGGAACCCGTCACCGGCTGGGGCCGCTACGCCGGCGAGATCGCCCGCGGGCTCATCGCCGCTGGGGTCGATGTCCGCCTGGTCTCGCCGCGCGATCACTGCCGCTACCGCGACCTGGCCGCCCATCCCGACCATCGCGACCTGCGCTCCTTCATGTACGGCGACCGCCACTGGGCCAGGTTGCTGCTCAAGACCTTGCCCGCCCTCTACCGCGCCACTGCCGGTTGCGACCTCGTCCATTGCTTCGTCGAGCCCTACCTGCCCGCCCTGGCGCTCCTACCGCGCCGCCTGCCGCTGGTGGCCTCGCTGGTCGGCACCTACAGCCTCCCCAGCGTCCACCCCGGACCCGAGCGCCGCCTTATCACCCGCGCCTACCGCCGCGCCCGCGGCTTCCTGTCCATCAGCGACTACACCGCCCGCCGGGTCGCCGCCGAGTTCCCGGTCGAGAACGTCCACGTCGTCCCGCTCGGCGTCAACACCGCCGATTTCCACCCCCGCCGCCCCCTCCCCCACCGCCAGCCGAAGCTGCTGCTCACCGTCGGCATGGTCAAGCACCGCAAGGGCCTCCACATCTCCATCGAGGCCTTCGCCCGGGTCCTCGAAAAGCACCCCACCGCCCGCTACGTAATCGCCGGCCAGCTCGAGCGCAGCTCTTACCTGGACGAACTCAACGCCCTCATCGACCGACTGGGCATCGCCGACGCCGTCGAGATACGCGGCGAAATCACCGAGGACGAAAAGGTCGACCTCTACCACCGCGGCTCGGTCTTCGTCGCCCATTTCCTCAGCAGCCGGACCAGTTTCGACGGCTTCGGCCTCGTCTACCTGGAGGCCAACGCCTGCGCCCGCCCGGTCATCGGCACCTACGACTCCGGCGCCGAGGAACCCATCCAGCCCGGCCGCAACGGCCTGCTCGTTGCCCAGGGCGACGTCGCCGCCACTGCCGGGGCCATCGATCGCCTCTTCACCGACTCCGAATTCGCCCGCAAACTGGGCGCCGGCGGCCGCATCCGGGCCGAGGAACTCAACTGGCAAAGCACCACCGAGCGCGTCATCCGTCTCTACGAATCCGTCCTCAATCGATGATCGCCCGCCGCCTCCCCGCGCCCCGCCTCTGGACCCTGCTGGCGATGCTCCTGATCGCCGGGCTGGCCCTCACGCTGCGCCTCAAGCGCATCGACGAAAGCCTCACCCTCGACATCAAGCACTTCGTCGAGTTCGCCGAGACCCTCTTCACCGGCCGCCACTTCGACTACTACGCCGGCGTCAACGGCCACGAGTTCACCTATGCCCACCTGCCGCTCTTTCCCCACCTGCTGGCGCCGGTCCTGCGGCTGTTCCGCGGCTTCGGCCTCGACGACCTGCACGCCATCAAGGCCATCGCCTACGCCGCCGATCTCGGCGCCGCCTTCTGCCTGTACCTGCTGGCCCGCCGCCAGGGACTCGCCCGCCTCCCCGCCCTGGCCCTCCTGACCCTCTGGCTCTTCCATCCGCGAGTGGTCGAAGCCGGCGTCGGCCAGGCCCACGTCGTCTCGCTGGCGGTGCTCTTCACGTTCCTGGCCCTGCTCCGCAAAGACGTCCCCTGGCAGGCCGGGCTGTTCTGGGCGCTGGCGGTCGCCACCCGCACCGAATTCGTCTTCCTGGCCGCCGCCGCCACCCTGCACTACGGCGTCCATCGCCGCGCGCAGTTCCGCCCCTTTCTGCTCGGCGCCGCCGCCGTCTTCGCCGTCTTCGTCCTGCCCTACGTCATCCGCGATTTCGAGGCCCTGCGCTGGGGGGTCTACGGCCACCTCGGCGGACGCGGCGACGGCCTGCCGCTCTTCCGCGCCATCTTCGACCTCTTCGGCCGGCCCTTCCCCGATGCCCTGACCGGGTCCAACGACTGGTACCTGCGGATCGCCGCCCCGGTCGCCATCGGGCTCACCGCCTTCGACCGCAACTTCCACCGCGTCCTGCTGGCGGTATCGCTCGTCTTCGTCCTCAGCCTGATGGTCGTCCACGCCCGCTACCTGGTCATGCCGCTCTCGCTGGCCGCCGTCTACGCCGGCCGGCCGGCGCTCATCTGGGTCTTCATCGCCTGGTACGCGATTGACGCCCCCACCGCCCTGCGACCCGACCAGTACCTCCTCGGACTCGAAACCGGGCAACTGCTCTGGGTGGCGCTCGCGGTGGCCCTCTACGCCACCGGCCCGGTCCGGCGCTACGTCGAAGCCCGCCTGCCCGCCGCCGTTGATCTTCCCGACCCGGGATCCGCCGGTGGCCACTGATTCAAATCGCCCGGCCGAAGTCGGCCGCCGCGCCATTTCCGGCGTCGCCTCCCTGGGACTGCGCGAGGGCGGCATGCGCATCCTGGCCTTCGGCGGCGACGTCGCCCTGTACCGGCTCCTGCTGCCCGAGATTTTCGGCCTCGTCGTGCCCATCGCCTTCATCGCCGGGATCATCAAGCAGTTCAGCGACCTGGGCCTCGCCGCCACTCTCCTGCAACGCGAAGACGAGCCCGGCGAGCGCGATCTCCGCACCGTCTTCGCCGTCCAGGCCGCGCTCGCCGCCACCGCCGCCGCGCTGATCTTCCTCGGCGGCCCTGTGCTCCTCGACCTCATCGACGAAGGCTCCCCCGACCCCTGGCTGATCCGCGCCTTCTCGCTCTCGGTGCTTATCAGCGCTTTTCGCGCCGTCCCCGCCGCCATGCTCGAGCGCCATCTCAACTTCGGCCGCCTGGCCATGGCCGATGTCGCCGGCACCGGCTGGTTCTACGCCGCCGGCATCGTCCTCGCCGTCGCCGGGGCCGGACCCTGGGCGCTGGTCGCCGCCCACGTCGGCGCCAGCATCGTTCCCACCCTGCTGCTCCTGGTCTTCTACCCCTGGCGGCCGGTCCCCTCCATCCAGCGCGGCCGCCTGCGCCAGAATCTCGATTTCGGCGCCAAGTTCCAGGGCCAGCGCCTCCTGCTGATGCTCAAGGACAGCCTCATTCCGATCCTCGGTCCCACCGGTTATGGCCGTGCCGCCACCGGACTGCTGGCCTGGGGCGACAAGCTCGCCCAGCAACCGCTGATCCTCACCCAGATCGTCGCCCGGGTCAGCCTGCCGGCGTTCGCCAGGGTCCAGAGCGAGCGCGCCGCCGTCGCCCGCGGCGCCCACCTCACCATCAAGTGGACCGGCCTGCTCACCTTCCCCTTCTTCGCCATCATCATCGCGTTTGCCGCCCCGATCGCCGACTTCATCTACGGGCCCACCTGGACCGCCGCCGTGCCGGTGCTCTATCTGCTGGCCATCAACGCCCTGCTGGTGCCGATCAACGGCCTCCTGACCCCCATCATCAACGCCCTCGGGCACAGCGGCCGCCTGCTGGTCCTGGCCGTTATTTGGGCCGCCGCCGCCTGGACCGTCGCCCTGGTCCTCATCGCCGCCGGGGCCGGCTTCGCGGCCATCGCCATCGCCCTCGCCGCCACCCAGATCGCCGCCCTGCTCTACCTGGCCCCGCTCGCGCTACGGCTGGCCGGAGTCAACGTCGCCCGTGCCGCCGGCCTCCCCTTCGTCCTCGCCGCCGCCGTCGGCCTCATCGCCTGGTTCGCCCTGCGCCCCCTCGCCACCAACCTCCCCCTGCTGCTCCTCCTCGCCGCCCTGTCCTTAGCCGCCTATGCCCTGGCGCTCTATGCTCTTGATGGTGACAACCTGCGCCGCGAGGCCGGCGACGTCCTCCGGTTGCGCCGCCGCCGACAATCGCCCGCGTCATGATGAACCGCACGCCCCCCCCCACCCGACGGAAGGCCGAGCGCGCTTGAAGATCTTCCTCGCCGGGCCCTGGTGGGACACCGGCAGCTGGACCGAGTACATCGCCGCCGGCTTCGGGCGCCTCGGCCACGACGTCCGCAGCTTCATCTACAGCCGCGATCTCAACCGCCCGCTCGGCCTGCGTTCGCGGATACGCCGCCGGCTGTTCGGGCCCGACCGCTTCCAGATCGAGCGCGTCTTCGCCAACGCTCGCCAGGACAACCTCGACTTCATCCACGGCGTTGAGGAATTCGCCCCCGATCTCATTCTGGTCATCAAGGGCGAAACCCTGCTCCCCGAGACCCTCCACGCCGTCAAGCGCCGCAGCGGCGCGCCGCTGATCCAGTGGTGTGGCGACGACCCCTTCTGGTTCCCCAACATCGTCGGCGCCTTCGGCATCTACGACCACTTCTTCATCGCCGACGGCTCCTACATCCTCGACATTGAAAAGCACGGCTCCCCGTCCGCCGGGTTCCTGGCCCACGCCGTCGACGAGACCGTCTACCACGACGGCATCCCGCCCGCCGCCGAGGCGACCGACGTCATCTTCGTCGGCGACTCCCGTCACCAGATGGGCCACCTGCCCGAGAACTGGCATCGCGTGGAGGTTCTGGAAGCCGTTGCCCGCGCCGGATTCAACCTCGCCATCTACGGCCGCGGCTGGGAGTCGCTTCCCGACAGCTACGCCGTGCGCGAGTTCGTCCGCGGACCCGAACTACTGCCCGCCACCCGGGTCGCCGCCGCCTACCGCGCCAGCGCCATCGTGCTCAACGTCCACCACCCGCAGATGGTCCACGGCTGCAACATGCGCACCTTCGAGGCCGCCGCCTGCGGCGCCTTCCAGCTAGTCGACGACCGCGCCTCGCTGGCCGAGTTGTTCGACCCGCCCGACGACATCGTCGCCTACCGCTCTTCCGAGGAACTGGTCGAACTCATCCGCCACCATCTCGACCACCCCGCCGAGCGCGACGCCATCGCCGCCCGCGGCCGGGCGACCGTCCTGGCCCGCCACACCTACTCCCACCGTCTCGCCGAGCTCCTGCAACGCGCCACCGGGCCGGCCTCGTGACCGCCGAGTTCCCCCCGGCGGTCATCGGAATGTCGCCCCGCGACATCCTGCGCAAACTCCTCCACACCCACTACCACCAACCCGCCATCTGCCTCTTCCGCGCCCTCGAAATGATCGAAATGCGCGACCTCGACTTCGCCGCCCCGATTCTCGACCTGGGCTGCGGCAACGGCGACATCGGCGATCTCGCGCTGCGCTCCCACTGGCCGGTGCACGGACTCGACCTGCTCCCGTCCGAGGTGCGCGCCGCCGTCGCCCGCGACGCCTACGACGGCGCCACCGTCGGCGACGCGACCCGGCTGCCCTACCCGGACGACTCCTTCGGCGCCGTCGTCAGCATCTGCGTCATCGAGCACATCCCCGACGACCTGGCCGCCATCGCCGAGGTCGCCCGCGTTCTCCGCCCCGGCGGCCGTTTCGCCTTTAGCACCCCCAGCGCCCACTTCGAATCCCAGCTGCTCGACGCCGACCGGCCCGGCGCCGTCGGTGCCGTCAACGACCGCCTCGGCCACCATCACTACCGCTCCCGCGAGGAGTGGTTCGACATCCTCCGCGAAAACGGACTCGAGCCCGTTGAACACCGCTACTTCCTCCCCGCCCCCACCCAACGTCGCTGGCAGAAGCTGGACAACCTGATGGTGCGACGCATCGGTTCGCGACGCGTGCTGGACATCGTCCGCGGCCTGCGCCGCCGCCGGTTGTTGCCGCTGCGGGCCTGGTCCTGGCTGTGGTCGCTGTTGCTCGCCCGCCATCTCCGCCCGGTGCCCGCCGGCGCGGTCGGCG
>CAYYTN010000033.1:2573-5425 GCA_964474495.1 uncultured Chloroflexota bacterium | reverse complement strand
TCCCGAGTCCGCCGATGATCTCTCCAGCTAGCCGCCCGCGGGTGCTGCACCTCACCCCGCGTCTTTTCGGCGAGGAGGGCGTGGTCGGTGGCGGTGAGCGTTACCCGCTGGAACTCGCCCGCGCCATGTCCGCCCACGTGCCCACCCGGCTCGCCGGATTCGCCGCCCGGTCCCGTCGCGACACTGACGGCCGGCTCGAAATCCACGCCGAAAAGCGCCTCGCGGAAGTCGCCGGCCGCGCCCACGACCCGGTCAATCTGAGTTTCCTGCGGCACATCCTCTGGGCCGACGTCGTCCACTTCCACCAGTTCCGCTCCACCGCCTGCGCCCTGGGCACGCTGCTGGGCCGGCCGTTGCGCCGCCGGCTCTACGTCACCGACCACGGCGGCGGCGGATCCAACCTGCTGCGCCGGCTGCGCCTGGGCGGCTGGCTGCACGCCCACCTCTCGCAGTCCGCCTTCACCGTCGGCACCATGCCCTACGTCGGCCGCCGCCACGAGGTCATCTTCGCCGGCGTCGACACCGACCTTTACCGTCCCGGCGCGGCCAAGGTCCCGGGGCGGATCGTCTACCTCGGGCGGCTTCTCCCCCACAAGGGCGTCGAGCACCTCATCGACGCGGTCCCCGACGGCGCCCATCTGTCCGTCATCGGGAGGGTCCACGACGGGGAGTATTTCGCCCATCTCCACTCCCGCGCCGAAGGCCGCCCCGTGGAGTTCGTAACCGAGGCCGACGACGACCGCGTGATCGAACTGCTCGCCTCCGCGCAGGTCTTCGTGCTGCCGTCGGTCTACGAGGACTTTCGCGGCCGCCGCCAGGCGCTCCCCGAGCTGGTCGGGCTGGTTCTGCTCGAAGCCATGGCCTGCGGCACCCCGGTCGTCTGCACCCGGGTCGGCGGGATGCCCGAGATCGTCACCGAAGGCCAGACCGGCTTCGTCGTCGAGCCATCCTCATCTTCGGCGATCGCCGCCGCGCTCGCCCCGCTGCTCGACGACCCGGCCCGCGCCGCCGAAATGGGCGCCGCCGCCCGCACCGACGTGCTCGCCCGCTTCACCTGGGACGCCGTCGCCCGCCGCTGCCTCGATCAGTACCGGAGTGACACCTGACATGCGTATCGCCGTCCTCATCGACTTCTACCCCCCTGAGAATCGCGGCGGCGCCGGTATCGTCGCCCAACGCCTCAACCGCCACTTCGCCAACGAAGGCCACGAGATACTCGTGATCGCCACGACCTCGGGCGAAGCCTCTGTCGAACAGGCCGAAGAGGCCGAGGTCGTCCGCCTCGCCCTCGAGTACCCGGAGCGTTTCCGCAACTACCGCGGCGTCCAGAACCCCCCCGCCCTGCCCCTGGTCGGCGAGCAACTGCGGCGCTTCCGCCCCGACGTTGTCCACGCCCACAACGTCCACCACCACCTCTCCTTCGGCGCACTTCAGGTCGCCGCCGAACTGGGCTTCCCGGTGGCGCTCACCTCCCACGACTACCTCATGATCTGCTGCGGGCGGCTCACCTGCGCCACCGGCCCCACCGACCTCAAGCCGCGCCAGTTGCACTGCCTGACGCAGCAGCGCTTTCGCTACAACCCCCTACGCCATTCGCGCATCCGCCGCCTTGTAAATCGCCACGTCGGTCGCGTCCTGGCCATCAGCGATATCATGCACCGCGCCCTCGCCCTGAACGGCTTTCACTCCCTCGAAACCGTCCACAACGGCATCGACCCCTTCGCCTGGCCGGCCAGCGAACCCACCTCCTCCGAAGCCGGATCCCCCCTCGTCGTGCTCCCTGCCCGGCTTTCCGCCGAAAAGGGCACCGAGGCGCTGCTCGACGCCGTCGCCCTGCTGCCCGAATCCGACCGCCCGCGCATCCTCTTCGCCGGCGACAACCCTCGCTATCAGCCCGCCCTCGAGGCCTACGCCGAGCGTCTCGGCCTGGGCGATCGCATTGAAGTCAGCGGCTGGGTTGACCAGAACCGTATGGTCGGAATCTTCCGCTCCGCCGACATCGTCGTCACCCCCTCCACCTATCCCGATCCGTTCAACCTCGGCAACATCGAGGCCATGGCCAGCGCCCGCCCCGTCATCGCCTCGGCGTTTGGCGGCGGACCCGAGATCGTGCGCGACGGCGAGACCGGCTACGTGGTCGATCCCAACGACACGCCGCTGTTCGCCCGCCGGCTGGCGGCGCTGGTCGCCGACCCCGATCTGCGCGCCGCCATGGGCGCCGCCGGGCGCCGCCGGGTACTCGAAAGCTTCACCCTCAGCCGCCAGGCCGAGGCCGTCATGGCCGCCTACGAGCGCGCCATCGCCACCCGATGAGCCGCCCCCGGGTTCTCCACGTAATCACCTCGCTGGCCGTCGGCGGCGCCCAGCGCCACCTGCTGAGCCTGCTCGCCGGCCTCGATGCGGAGTACGACTGCGACCTGGTGTATTTCAAAGACGACGACCTGGCCCCCGAGTTCCAGTCCGTCGCCGGCCGCGTCAGCCGGTTCGATCTTGGCGGCCGTTTCGCCCCGCTGCGCCTGCCGGCGCTCATCGCCCACATCCGTCGCGGCCGCTACGACCTGGTCCACACCCACCTGCTTAAGGCCGACATCTGGGGGGCCATCGCTGCCCGGCTGGCCGATACACCCGTCATCAGCAGCAAGCATAACGCCGAGGACGTGCTCCAGAACCCGGCCATCGGCGCGCTCCACGGCCTCCTCGCTCGCCTCGACCGCCGCGTCATCGCGCTCTCCTCGGCCGTCGCCGAGTACATGAGCCACACCGGCCGCATCACCGGGCCGCGGATCGTCGTGATTCACTACGGACTCGACCCGCAGCCCGCGTCCGCGGCCGGCCGCGCCGCCGTCCGCCGC
>CAYYTN010000033.1:0-2563 GCA_964474495.1 uncultured Chloroflexota bacterium | reverse complement strand
CATCGCCACCGACGCGCCGCTGGCCCTTTGCCTGGCGCGACTCGATCCCCAGAAAGACCACGCCGGCCTCCTGCGCGCCTGGGCCGTGGTGGTCGCCGCCCGACCGGACGCCCGCCTGCTGCTGGCCGGCGGCACCCAACTCGGCGGCGATGACTATGTAGAAGATCTCCATCGCCAGGCCACCGCGCTAGGAATCGAATCCAGCGTCCACTTCGCCGGCGTCCGCCGCGACGTGCCCGATCTGCTCGCCGCCGTCGACCTGCTCGTCATGGCCTCCCGCTGGGAAGGGCTGGGGCTCGTATTCCTCGAAGCCATGGGCGCGGCGCTCCCGGTAGTCGCCACCCGCGTCGGCGGCGTCCCCGAGGTCGTCCGCCACGAACACACCGGCCTGCTCGTCCCGCCCGGGGATTCGCCCGCCCTGGCCGCCGCCCTGTTGCGCCTGATCGACGACCCCGAACTCGCCGGCCGCCTCGGTCAGGCCGGCCGCCTGCGCCTCGAAACCGACTTCACCACCGCCGCCATGGTGCGCAAGACCCTCGACCTCTACGCCGGTATCCGGGGTACTATCGACCCGGCCCCCTCCCCCCACCCACCGGAAGCCAGTCCATGAGCCAGCCCCGATCCCTCGTCACCGGCTGCGCCGGCTTCGTCGGGTCGCACCTTTGCCAGCGGCTCATCGCCGAAGGCCACCTGGTCACCGGCATCGACGGCCTCACCGACAGCTACGACCCGGCCGTCAAGCGCGCCAACCTGGACACTTTCGCCGAAGACCCGGGCTTCAGTTTTGTCCCCGGGCACCTGGCCGATCTGGACCTGCCGCCGCTCCTGGACGGCATCGACTACGTCTTCCATCTCGCCGCCCGCGCCGGCGTCCGCGGCGGCTGGGGGGCGGTCTTCGACGAGTACCAGCGCGACAACGTCACCTCGACCCAGCGCCTGCTCGAGGCCCTGCGGCTCAATCCCGGGCCCCGTCAACTGATCCTGGCGTCCACTTCCTCCATCTACGGCCGCGTCCCGCCCCTTCCCACCCCCGAAACCGCCCCCGCCAACCCGCAGTCCTACTACGCCATCACCAAGCTCGCCTGCGAGAAACTCGCCGCCGCCTACCTGCACCATTTCGACGTACCCATCACCACCCTGCGCTTCTACACCCTCTACGGACCGCGCCAGCGACCGGACATGGCCTTCCACATCTTCCTGCGCGCGCTCCTGCGCGATGAGGAGATCACCGTCTTCGGCGACGGCGCCCAGACCCGCGAAGTCACCTACATCCAGGACGCCGTTGACGCCATCCTCCTGGCCCTCGGCGAGGACCGCATCGGCCACACCTTCAACGTCGGCGGCGGCACCTACGGTGATCTCAACAACTACCTGGCCGAGCTCGAAGCCGTCGCCGGCCGGCGGTTCCGCCGCCGCACCGCCCCGGTCGTCGAGGGCGACCAGCTGCACAGCCGCGCCGACGTCACCCGGGCCCGCGACGTCCTCGGCTACTCCCCCGGCTGGTCGCTGCGCGACGGCCTGCAGGCCGAGTTCGACTGGCTCCGCGCCGTCTACGACGACCCCGGCTAGTCCGGCGCCTTCGCCTCCGTGAGACCCATCCGCATCCTCCAGGTCCTGGAAGCCACCATCGGCGGCACCAAGCGCCACCTGCTCGACCTCTGCACCCTGCTCGACCCCGAGCGGTTCGAGGTGACCGTAGCCTGCCCGCGCATCCGCTCCGAGCCCCACGGTGACACGTCCTTCGTCGCCGAACTGCGCGAAGCCGGCATCGCCGTCGAGTTCGTCCCCATGGTCCGGCGCATCAATCCCTTCGCCGACGCCCGCGCCCTCTGGCGGATGGCCCGCGTGGTGCGGCGGGGCCGCTACGACGTAATCCATGCCCACAGTTCCAAGGCCGGCTTCGTCGGTCGGGCGGCCGCCCTGTTCGACCGCCGCGCCCGCGTCGTCTACTCTCCGCACGGCTTCTATTTCCTCAACTTCGAGAACCCGCTCAAAGTCGCCGTCTTTAAGTGGATCGAGCGCCTGGCCGGCCGTTCCACCGATGTCCTGATCGCGCTCTCGAAGGGCGAGCACGCCGAGGCGCTGCGGCAGGGGGTCGTATCCCGCGAGCGCCTGCGCCTGGTCGAGAACGGCATCGCCCATCTCGAGTGCCTGCCCCGCGCCGAGGCCCGCGCGCGGCTCGACGTCCCCCCCGACATCCCGGTCGTCGGCACGATTTCCCGCTTCACGCCGCAGAAGGCCCCCTTCGACCTGGTCGAGGCCGCCGCCCGCCTCATCGCCGACCGCCCGGGCCTCCAGTTCCTCTGGTTCGGCGACGGCGAAATGCGCTCCGCCGTAGAGGATGAGATCGAGCGCCGCGGGCTCTCCGCCGCGATCCGCCTGCTCGGCTACCGCGATGACGCCCGCGCGCTGCTCCCGGCGCTTGACGTGTTCGTGCTCGCCTCGCGCTGGGAGGGCCTCCCCTACACGATCATGGAGACCATGGACGCCGGCGTCCCGGTCGTCGGCACGGATGTCGTCGGCACCCAGGACTTCATCGCCCCCGCCCGCAACGGCGTGCTGG
>CAYYTN010000032.1:13219-14774 GCA_964474495.1 uncultured Chloroflexota bacterium | reverse complement strand
GGCCACCGGCGCCGGGGCGGTGGTGAACGTGGCGTCGATAGCCGGGCTCCGGGGCAGCGGTAGCTCGATCGCCTACGCGGCGTCGAAGGCGGCGCTGATAGCCATGACGCAATCGCTGGCGAAGTCGTTGGCGCCCGAGATCCGGGTCAACGCCGTCGCCCCGGCGTTCGTGGACACGCGGTGGTGGCAGGTGCGGCCCAACTACGACGAAGTGAAAGGCAATGCGGCCGAGAAGACCCCGCTGGGATTCGTGGCCGGCCCGGAGCAGATCGCCGACTCGATCGTGACCCTGCTGTTGCACAACCGCTTCGTGACCGGGCAGACGCTGACCGTGGACGGCGGGTTCCTCTAGACGGAGGACGCCCGCGAGAAAGGGCCGGTTGCCCCGGCAGCGTCAATCGCTAGGCGTACATCTCGAGTGCGGTGGTGATGGCGATGCTGTTCTCGATCGAGCGCGCCACCGGGCAATGTCTGGCATGGAAGCCCAGGACGCGCTCGACGGTTTCGCGATGCTCTTCGTCGGCCTTGAGTTGATAGGTGACGTGGATGCGCCGGATGATCAACACGTTGCCGTCTTTTTCGATCTCGCCGACGGCTTCGGCGTTCAAGAGACCTTTGCCGGCTGGAATTCCGCGCGCCTCCAGCGCGCCCCCGAAGGTGCCGGTCAGTCAGCCGGCGGCGGCGGAGATTACGTAGTCGAGGGTGGTGGTGTGGGGCTCGCTGATCTCGGGGTCGACGCCGTAGTGCTCGGCGACCTCGGCGTGGACGCCGAAGATGACCGGGTCGGGGTTGGCCGGCAGGTGGGCATGGCGCAGGGGCCCCTTGATGCGTTCGATGCGGACGCGGGATCGATAGACGACGTCGTCGGACATGTTGGCTACCTTCTTCGTTCGGCGCTACGGACGAGCTTCCCCGCGACAACCCCCACCGGATACTAGCGGCCCGGCGGTGGTGGGTGCGACTTCCACCGGGGACCGGCCGGGTGGATAATGCCGGCGCTCCGGTCAACCAGAAATGAGCCTGACGGTGATGAAGTTCGCTCTCTTTGGCGCCGGCCGCATCGGCGCCCTGCACGCCGGGACCCTGGCGGCGATGTCGGATGCGGAACTGAAGTATGTGTCGGACCCGGTGGCGGAGGCGGCCAAAACGGCGGCGGCGGCCGGGGCGGAGGTGGTGGAAGTGGACCGGGCGCTGGCGGACCCGGATATCCGGGCGGTGCTGATCGCGTCGTCGACCGACACCCACGCGGACCTGATCGAGCGCGCGGCGCGGGCCGGCAAGGCGATCTTCTGCGAGAAGCCGATTCACCTGGACGCGGAACGGGTGCGGGAGTGCCTGGCGGTAGTGGCCGCGACGGGCGCACCGCTGGCGGTCGGGTTCAACCGGCGCTTCGACCCGCATTTCATGGAGTTCAAGGCGCGGCTGGACGCCGGGACGATCGGCGAATTGGAGTTCGTGGGCATCACCAGCCGCGATCCCGGCCCACCGCCGGTCGAATACATCCGGGTCTCGGGCGGTATCTTCCGCGACATGATGATCCATGACTTTGACATGG
>CAYYTN010000032.1:6549-13209 GCA_964474495.1 uncultured Chloroflexota bacterium | reverse complement strand
ACCGGTGGAGGTGACGGCCCAGGGAAGCTGCCTGGTGGATTCGGAAATCGGCGCCGCCGGCGATCTGGACTCGGCGGTGGTGTCGTTGCGGACGGCCTCGGGCCGGCTGTGCCAAATCCACAACTCGCGGCGGGCGGTATACGGCTACGACCAGCGCCTCGAGGCCCACGGCTCGGAAGGGATGTTGCAGGCGGGCAATCCGTCCGACAGCACCGTGAGCCAGACGGACGCGGCGGGGACTCGCAACGATGCGATCGGCTACTTCTTCATCGAGCGCTACACGGCGGCCTATCGCGCGGAGCTGGATGCCTTCGTGGACGGGGTGGGGCGGGGTTCGCTGGCCAAATCGCCCTCGGGCGACGACGGCCTGCGGGCGCTGCTGCTGGCCGACGCGGCGCTGGAGTCGGTGACGACCGGCCGCCGGGTGGCGGTTCCGGGCTAGTCGGCGGGTTGGTGGGCCGGGTTGGGCCGAAGGTTACCGGCTCGGTCAGGCCGGCGGTCGCCGGAAGTGGGTGAGGACCGACTCCACGCGATTGCGGAGCAGCTCGGGCTTGAAGGGCTTGGTGATGTACTCGACGGCACCGCCGTGGAAGCCGAGTTCGCGGTCCCGATCCTCATCGCGGGCGGTCAGAAAGATAACCGGCGGGCTGGGACGGCCGCCACCGCCGCGCAGCTCTTCGGCGACTTCGAGCCCGCTCCTGCCGGGCATCATGATGTCCAGGATGACCAGGTCGAGGTCGGGATTGGCGGCGATCGCCGCCAGGGCGGCGTCGCCGTCGGCGGCCTCAAGGATTTCGTGGCCGCCGTCGGCAAGGACGCCGCGAACGATATCGACCATGGCCGGGTCGTCTTCGGCGATCAAGATCTTGGGCATCAGGTGGAGACCGTCATTGGATTATCGCTCCGGTTCGGGTATCGGGCCGGCACCCCGGGGGCGGCGCGATCCGCGGATCGCCCGAACCGGCGCGGCCTACTTCTTCTTGCGCAACAGCGGCAGGCCGGTGCGGTCGTTCTCGATGATTTCGTGCCCCTCGGGCATGGCGTCGATGGCGTCGGCGCCCGCCTGGGGGGCAAAGTAGTAGATGGTCTGCTTGTAGCCCCCGTTTAGCTCAACCTCTTTCGAGTGCAGGTAGTACTTCCGCCCCGTCTTCTGGCTTTCTCTCGCATACGCCATGTGCTCTCCACCCTTCGCTCGGACGCCCGCCTCCCGTTGGATCGTGCCCCACCGGCGCGACTCGATCGGGCCGATCCCCTAAGGGAGCCAATTGCAGTATTGACCCAATCGCGGCGGCCCGCAAGCAACCGGCGGCCATCAGGAGAGGCGAATCTGCACGGCGGGCGACCAATCGAGGCGTGACAGACAGTGTTCGGACCCCGATATTTGGCGATCCTGACCGCATTGCAGAAACCCGGGTTACTTCGATTAGCAGGACGGAAAACGCCTGTTCGTGCGTCAGTGCTATGGTTGGAATCGCAGGGTTTCAGGGCGACCACGCGGGCGCCGGAAGGGGCCGGCTATGCGAATTGCCGCGACTATTCTGGGAATCATCGGAGGGTTGCTCGGATTGCTGGGCGGGTTTCTGGCATCGGCGTTGGGTGGGGTCGGGTCGGCGGTGGGAGCGGAGGGAGCGGAGATGGTTCTTGGCGGGGGAATAGCCGCGCTGGTCGTCTCGGCGGTCGCGATCATCGGCGGTGCGCTGGCGATGGCGAAGCCGCGGCTGGCCGGGGTGTTGATGATCGTGGCGGCGGTTGTGGGGGTGATTGCGGTCTTTGTGGCGTATTTTCTCGCGGCGATTTTGTTGTTGGTTGGTGGGGTCCTGGCAATTGTGGCTCCCCGAACGGACCTGCCAGTGACGGAAGCGACCGCCAGCGAAGGAACGTAGAAACATGGGCCTTGTGAAAGCGCGAGATCGATTGGTGACCTTGTCGTTGATGCTGGCGGTGGGCGCTTTTACGGTGGGCGGCGCGTGCGAGGCGAACACCGGTGCGGCGGTACAGCCGACCACGGCGCCGGCGCGGACGGCGAAGGCCGAGCAGGCGGCCCCGACGGCGGAGGCGGAGGAAGCGGCGCTCGCTTCGGAGGTGGAGAAGGCGGCCTCGGCGCCGGCCGCAATGCAGACCGACGTGTTCCGGGTGGGCGAGACGGTGGAGGTGCAGGACCACACGCTGACGGTGCTTTCGGTCGAGCAGCAGGGTGGGCGGCTGCGGGTAGAAGTGCAGATCAACAACACCGGGACGGAGGATCTGATAATCAGTTCGATCCTGCTGTTCGCGGCACGGGATTCGTCGGGCGAGGATCTTGAGTTCAGTTTTGGCCCGGGGATCGGCAGCGTGGACGGGACGGTGCTGCCGAACGACAAGCTGAAGGGGACCCTGGAATACAAGCTGCCGGCCGGGGCGACGGGGCTGCGGCTGTACTACACGCCGGGGCTCTTTGGCGAAGGGGCGATCGTGTTCGCGCTGGATGCGGAGGCGGAGCAGAACCCATTTGCCGTCCCGCCGGAACTGGCCGACCCGCAGGAGTTTTCCAGGGGGACGGTGTATGCGGTGGGGGACGCGGTGGCGAGCGGCGACGTGGTGGCGGCCATGGTCGAGGCCCGGGTCGCGGGCAGGAAGTTGACCGCCACGTTCGTGATCCACAACGTCGGCGATGACGATCTGAACGTCTCCAGCATCATTTCGTTCGAGGCGAAGGACGGGGAAGGGGAGAAGGGCGCATTCAGTTTCACCCTGGATGGCCAGCTCGACGGGAAGGTTTTGCCGGGGGACTCGCTGCGAGGGAACGTACAGTGGGAGTTCGCGGCCGCACCGGTCGGGGCGAAGGTGTACTTCAAGCCGGAGCTGATCGGCGGCGACACGATCGTGTGGGCGGTCGACTGAGGAACCGCCCGTCGCCGGGGAACGCCGGCAACAGCCAACCTTCTTGACATAATCACGATCCCCGCTACCATTCCCGCTGTTTAGTCCGGGCTCCACTGGGATGGAGTCCGCCACGGTTGGCGCGGGGGCTGACGACCATGGCTAGCGACTCTGCGTGGGAATAGGCGTTCGGCCCGGTCCACGCGGTGGGCGATTCGGCGCGTGAGCGCGAGCCCCGCCGATGCGACGGGCAGGCCGGCTTCGGTGACTCCTTCGCCCCCGGCCCCCCACCCGGTGGCCCACCGGGCGGCCTCTCACCAGGCTCCTGAAAACACCCGCGCCGCTATCCTCCATGCGCTCGCACTCGGCTTTGGCGTTATCGAACTGGATGTCCGGCTGAGCCGCGATGGAGTCCCGGTGCTTGTGCATGACGCCACGCTAGACCGGACCACCGATGCCGCCGGCCCGGTGGCGGCGCTGACGGCGGCGGAATTGGCGGGCCTGGACGCGGGGGCATGGCACGATGCGCGGTTCGCCGGGGAATCTGTTCTTACGCTGGTCGATGCGCTGAATCTCATCGATCGTCGCGTTCGCATCAACGTTGACTTCAGGACCGACGCCGCGATCCCGGCGACTCTGGACTTGCTGCGCCGTTCCGGCCGGCGCGACTCGGTGGTGATCTCCGGCTGCACCGCCCCCTGGGCGGCCAAGGTCCGCCGGCTGGATCCCGAAGTCGAGCTGCTTCTCAATCACCCGCCGATCCCGACCGGGACCGATCGCGCTCTTCCACTTTCCGAGGCCGATTTCATCGCCGCCGCCCGGCGCGTCGGCGCCATCGGAATCAACGTCAATTACCGTCACGTGACGGACGAATTCCGCCGCGCGGCCCACGCGGCCGGCCTCCAGGTGTGGACGTACACCGTCGATGACGAGACCCGCTACCAGGACCTCGCCGCCCACGGCGTGGACTACATCACCAGCAACTGGCCGGACCCGATGCTGCCGCTGCTGAACGGGCGCGGTCACCAGAAACCGGCGGGCGCGGCATCGTCTGTGGAAGCGCTGCCACGGCCGCGGGTCCCCGGGCCGGGCTTGGGTGCCGTGATCTATCGAGAGCCCGGCCGGCGCGGCCGATACTTTCAAGGAAACACTGTCCGGCGGCCGCGGCACGCGGTGGCACCGTCGCGCACCGGCCGGCCACTACGGGTGGCAAGAAGTGACGGCTAACGGCGAAGGCCCGCCTACCGAGAGCGAGATGACCCTCGCGACGCTCCGCGACGCCCTGGACTCGCACTTCGCCTGGGTCCCGGCCGGCCGGATCCACCTCGACTTCGCCACCCATCACCCGCAGGGCATGGTGAAGATCGGGGAGTTCATCTACCTGTCGTCGGTGAAGGCGCCGGACCGGAACGGAGACACCGACCCGCACTATCGGGCTCGATCGGACCGCGCCCGTGACTGCGCCGGGTACCTGTTCAAGGCCGATCTGAGCGGGAAGCTGGTCGCGCAGACGGAACTCGGGGAAGGCTCGCGCTATCACCCCGGCGGGATTGGTTTTGACGGCCGCTGGCTATGGATCCCGGTGGCCGAGTATCTTCCCGATAGTTCCTCCATCATCTTCCGAGTCGATCCCGAGACGCTGGCCGCGGCGCCGGCGTTCCGCGTCCCCGACCACATCGGCGACGTCAGCTACAACCGGAGCGACGACACGCTCCACGGATTCAGCTGGGGCGCCCGCCGGCACTACACCTGGGAGATCGAGGGCGGCACCGCCGTGTCGCCGCTGGTCACTCCGACCGAGCTGAATAGGCCGGAATCGATGTTTCCGGCCGAGTACCAGGACTGCCAGTACGTCGATTCCTCGTTTGCGCTCTGCTCCAGTTCTACCCAGTTCGACACCTCGCACCTGGGTTCGCTGGACCTGGTGAACCTGGACAACGATGCGGTGGTGCAGCAATTGCTGGTCCACCTGCGGCCGGCGAACAGCGACCGCCCGATGACCCACAACCCGATGTTCTTCGAACGCCTGAACGGGGTGATCCGCTTCTACTTCGCCCCGGAGGACGACCGCACGACGATCTACATGTACGACTCGGCGTAGGCGCCCCCCGGCGCTCTTTCTCTCCGGTCGCGGCGACCTTTGAGCCTACGTCTCGGCCGGGGCGACCGTCGTGGGCGCCGGGCGCATTTCCCGCCACATCTGCGCCATGCGCCAGACCAGCAGCACGGCGGAGACGATGGCGATGTACCAGAGCGCGGGCACGAGCAACCCGAAGATCCCACCCAGGAAGATGATGAACAGCCGCCCGTCACGGCCGGCCAGCAGGTAGCGCCCGACGCCATCACTGGACCCGGCCACCCACCGGCGGCCGGTGGCGATGGCGTAGCGGTCCTTGGCCATCATGGACATGGGGGCCCCGGCGATGGCGGCGATCACCGGCGCGATCTCCCACCAGTGCACTTCGCCCTGGAGCAGGTAGACGCCGATCCCGCCCAGGATGGCGGCGTCGGCGACCCGATCGAGCATCGAGTCCATCATCCCTCCCCAGCGGGAGGTCATGAAGCGCGCCCGCGCGACCTCGCCGTCGGAGCCATCGACGATGGACGCCAGTTGCACGCCGATGGCGGCGGGAATCAGCAACCCGAAGCCGAATCCGACGCCGGCGGCGATTGCGAGTGTGAAGGAGATCAGGCTCAACATGTTGGGGGTCAGGCGGGCCTTTATCGCGAGGCTGGACAGCCGCAGCGAGACCGGCCGGTTCAGGAATCGCGACACCAGCCCCTCGTCGCGGCTGTGCAGCGAATCGCGCAGCTTGCGCAGCGCGCCGCGGAAGGCGGTCTCGGTGTCGACGTCCTCCCATAGCCGACCGTCGATGGACACCGCGGCCAGCCGGGATGGGCCTTCCAGCGCCCGCATTGCCGCCGATAGCTCGTAGTCGCCGTCGGCGAAGGCCCGCTCCAGAGCCGGGAAGACGGCCGGCGAGCAGACGAAAAGGCCGCAGTCGATGGCGTCGAACTCGGGCAGGTCCTTGGCCGCCGCGATCACGGCGCCGTCCTCGCCGACTCTGACCTTGGTCGCGTCGTCGAGATTCCAGACGCGCGATCCATCGGGATCGACGCAGAGCAGGCTGCGCTCATCCACGGCCGCCCGTTCCAGCAGCAGCCGCGCCATGGCCGGTTCAAACCAGTGATCGGCCATCGCCAGCACAAAACGCTCGCCGTCCACCAGCTCGCGGACGGCGTAGAGGGAGGTGCCGTTGCCGAGTCGCCAGTCGTCGTTGTAGGCGTAGCGCACTTCCACGCCGAGGCGCGATCCGTCGCCGATGGCTGCTTCGATCAACTCGGCGGCATGCCCGACCACGATTGTGAATCGCTGGATTCCGGCCTCGCGAAACGCACGGATGCCACGCTCGATAATTGGCACACCCATCAAATCGCGCAGGGCCTTGTGATCGTGCCCGTTGGCGCTCATGCGCGAACCCCGTCCCGCCGCCAGGAATACCGCCTCCATCAACCTTCCTCCGCTCTGCTTGAACCGCCCATGCCGCATCCGCTCCGAAGGCATCGCCCGCCGCGTGCCTGCTCGATCTGGAGCGCGGATCGCACCACCGACGAACGCATCAACCCGGCCGACTGGTTGATCTACCGGCGCGGGTCGCACCTGGCGGCTGACTCGGTCCGCTTCATCCCGGCGTTGTCCCTCCCGGCGGCTTCCCGTCACCTCCGCCACACCCGCTTGTAAGCCGCAACTGGATTCGCCGGGGAAATTCACAGAATCTCGCCATCTGAACCAGAAGGTGA
>CAYYTN010000032.1:0-6531 GCA_964474495.1 uncultured Chloroflexota bacterium | reverse complement strand
CCGCCGGGACTCGCGCCATAGTCAGAACCTTGCATTCGGACGTTAGGTACCCGTATGGTAATCGGACCGCGCCGGCGTTCGGCCGCGGGCGAACGACGGGAGCAGCGATTGCGGCGGCCTGACCTCCGGGGAATCGGTTTTGGCGGTTCGTTGCTGGCGCGTGGGGCGTTGCTGGGATTGGCCGTAGTGATGGGTTTGCTGCTGGCGGGTTGCGACGCGGGTGGAGCGCGGGTGGCGGCGCTGGCCCGGTTGCCAACCGCGACGCCGACGCCGGAGCGGGTCTACGAAACTCCGCCCGAGGGCGGCTATCTGACCGTCAGTGGAGACACGCTGTCCGAGATCGCCGACCGGTTCGGCTACGACACCGCCGAGTTGGCCCGCTACAACGGCATCGCCCACCCCAACCGCATCGGCATCGGGCACCGGCTGCTCTTTTCCCGGTCGTTTGAACCCCCGCCGGCGGGGGCGATTGAAGTTGGGTACACCGGCAATTACAGCGGAGGGTCGTTCAGAGTTCTGATTGATGAGAAACCAGATTCGGTTCGCCTCGGCGGTATTGATGTCCTCGAGAGCTATGCCCACGGGCTCACGGCGTGCGTCGATGAGGGGTCCGAGTTGCGGCTGCACTCGTTCCTGCACGAGCGCGATCTGCGGCTGGTCACCGATCTGGAACTGCGCGACGACTACGGAACCCTCTCCGCCGACATCTTCGTCGGCAGCATCTACTTGAACGAATACCTGGTGCGCGAAGGCCATGCCTACGTTTCCCTCAGCGCGGGTATGTCGGCATTCCAGAGTGACCTTGTAGCGGCGCAGCAACTGGCGATGGAAGAGCGCAAAGGGATGTGGGGGCGTTGTCCCGAGACCGAAATCATCGAGCGATTAGCCGGCGCCGAGGGGATCGACTACGCGATCGGATACATGGAGTTCTACCCGGCTGTGTTCCACCTGGCCGACCCGAACACCGGCGACCTCCTGCACAGCGCAACCCGGGTTTCCGTCCCGGATGGCGTGACCTGGTACCCATCGGTTGATGCGGTCGTATTTGAGACTCCCTACCGGTACGGATACCGCAAGATGTTCAGGTTCTTTGACGGTGGGGGCGTCATCGCAATGGCCGGGACCTACGGCCTGGGCCCGCCGTTGCCGTCCCCGGATGGAAACTGGATCGCCTATGCCGGATGGCCTGACTATCCCATCTTCGACCTGCATCTGGCGCGGGCGGATGGCACCGGATCGCGATTACTCATGCGGAGTGAAACCGGCTGGGACGATCTCACCTGGGCCCCGGACGGCTCGGCGCTCGTATTCGGACTGAGCCAGGAAGATAGCCCTGACGGAGTGGCGGGTCTCTTCGTCATCGAAGTCCCGGGCGGGGCGGTGCGGCGATTGACGAGCAGTCCGCTCGCCGATCGATCTCCCGACTGGTCGCCGGACGGCGCAGAGATCGCCTTTGAGCGGGTTTCTCGCCGCGAACCCTGTGAATCAACCCACGAGCAGTATTGCCGGGTCCACGATATTCAGGCGGTAATTGTCGCTACCGGCGCGACCCGTTTTGTCACCGGTGGGACGGAGGAGGAATTGCGAGACCCGCGCTGGTCGCCGGATGGATCGCGCATTGCGTTCATCGTCGTGGGAGGGAGGGCCGGGCGAGCCGGGCTCTACTACGTGGGCCGCGACGGCGAGCCCTGGCAGAGAGTGTTGGCCGGCAACTTTGGTCGTGACGTACCCGTCTGGTCCCCCGATGGCCGCTACCTCACGTTCGGCGTCAGGAGGGCCTCCAGCGGGAGGTCCACCGGGATCATCAGGGTCGTTGATGCCTTCACCGGTGAACTTAGCGTAGTCGCGAGCGGAAGTGTCTGTTGCGCAGGCTGGTACGTACCTCCGCCGCCCCGGGCGGAAGGGGCGTTCCCGGCGAGCATCGCACCGAAGATGGAGGCGGCCGTGGACTTGATCCGGAGCCAGACCGGAGAGGTTCCAGAGCTGGGCCGGCTGCTGGGATATCTCCACCAGTACCCCGATCGCGTGACCTTCGCTCCGGTCGGACCGTCGGCAGGGGGCTTCTACGATTTCCTGTCCGGCGTCATCTACATGAAATCTGAGTCCTGGGCTACCGAGAACGATGTGTTCGCCGCCATGCTCCTGCACGAGCTTGCCTTTGCCCTCGACCATAGGCTGGGACGACTCAGTGCCTCGCCGGATTGTTTCGACACCAATCTCAGAGCCGTGAACCTGCCACTCGATTTCTGGGAAGCTCTCTGGGGCCCCGACGGCAAGCCGGACGACGACCACCCGTTCGCCGTCTGGCTCAATGACCGGTTGTGGGAACGGACCGCCGCCCCCCTCGCCTTTCGTGACGAAGCCGCTGCGAAGTATCCGTACCTCTGCGAAGACCAGGCCCTCTACTACATCCCCTGGGGATGGGCGGACGAAGAGCGCTAGCTGGAGTCGGATGAGCGGTGGTGCGGTGAACGGGTACTATCGCGGGGCGTTGGAGTCGCGCCTGGAAGGGGATACCGAATGCCGCCGAATCTGCTGGTGATCATGAGCGATCAGCACGACCCGGGTATCTCGACCCCGTACGGGCACCCGTTCATCCGCACGCCGCACCAGCAACGCCTGGCCGATGAGGGAGCGGTGTTCGAGAACGCGTACTGCAACTCGCCGCTGTGCGTGCCGTCGCGGGCCTCGTTCATGACCGGGCGGCACCTGCACCACACCGGCGTCTGGGACAACCAGGTGCCGCTGGCCAGCGACGCGCCGACCTGGGCGCATCGCCTGAACATCGCCGGCTACGAGACCTGCCTGGACGGCAAGATGCACTTCGTGGGGCCGGACCAGCTGCACGGCTTCACGCGGCGGATCATGCCGGACATCCACGGGAGCGGCGGCAATTGGAGGATGATGGCCAACTGGACCCCGGACGTGGAATCACCGCTGAAGGGGGAGTCGGCGTTGCCGTCGGCGGCGATTGAAGCCCATGCCGGGGAACATCCGCACATGCACTACGACGAGGAAGTGGCGCGCAAGGCGGAGATCTACCTGGCCGAGCCGGCTCGGCACGAGCGGCCCTGGGCACTGTGCGCGTCGCTGTTCACGCCGCATTTTCCGTTTGTCGTCCGCGAGCCGTACTTCAGCAACTACTACCCGGAACACACGAAGCTGCCGGACCTGCCGGAGGGCGACGTGGAAGGGCTGCATCCGCAGAACCGGCGGTTCCGCGATTTCTGGCTGCGCGGCGACCTGCCGGAGGACGAGGTCCTGCGCTCCCGAGGGGCCTACTACGGACTGGTGGAGTTTTGCGATCACCAGATCGGGCGCATCCTCGACGCGCTGGAGCGGCACGGGCTGGCGGACGACACCATCGTGGCCTACGTTTCGGACCACGGCGAGATGCTGGGCGAGCACGGGCTGTGGTTCAAGCGCAGCTTCTACGAGCAGTCGAGCCGGGTGCCGCTGGTGGTGCGCTGGCCGGGGGTGGTGGATGTGGGGAGCCGCTATGAGCGGGCGACGTCGCTGATCGACCTGGTGGCGACGATGCTCGACGTGGCGGACGCCGACCGGGAACACACGGACGGGGAGAGCCTGGCGCCGCTGCTGCGCGGCGAGGAGGAGGACGGCGAGGGCCTGGCGATTGTGGAGTTCGAGGGCGCGGGCACGGTGACACCAGGGCGGATGATCCGGCGGGGACGCTACAAGCTGAACTACTACCACGGTGAGCCGACCGAGTTGTTTGATCTGGAGGAGGACCCGGGCGAGTACAACGACCTGGCGGAGGACCCGGGGCACGCCGGAGTGGTGGCGGAGCTAACGGAGATCGCGCTGACCGACTGGGATCCGGTCCACATCACGGAACGGGTGCTGGAAAGCCAGCAGCAGCGCCGGATCGTGGCGAAGGCGATGGGCGGGCCGTGGAGCCCGACGTGGCGGAACGGCCAGTACTAGCGGGAAACGGGCGGTGGCGCGGCCGGCAAGATAGAAAAGATAAGCTGACGCGCAAGTGTGGATATCGGCGGCTGAACCTGTGATCCGGCGCGCCATAACGGTTGTGGTCGCCAAAACAAAAGATTTGTAATACAAGCTATTGAAAGTTGCCCGGCTGCGCCGTACCCTTGCCCCGGTTTTGATGGGAATCGTGCTCGCAACGGTTGATTGGTGGGTCCGCAAGGGACATGCGAGGAGACACGGACGATCCGCTTGAACGGAACGGCCGCGGGATCAAGGAAGATGTGGCTGGGGGAGTTGTTCGGCGACCCTTGCGTGGGCGCGACGGGGCGATGATGACGAGGAGCGGCCGGTGAGGCCGGCGCAGGAACGAAAGCCGCTGGATACCGCGGCATACCCGGTGGCGCGCGGGCAGGTGTACATCATCCCGGTGCGCTGCAAAGGCTGTAACTACTGCATCGAATTCTGCCCCAAGGACGTGCTGATCGAATCGAAGGACCGCAACGAGAAGGGCTATCACTTCCCGATCGTCGCGGAGGACATGACGGACGCGTGCATCCACTGCGAGTTCTGCTCGCTGGTGTGCCCGGAGTTCGCCATCTATACCGAAGAGACTGCGCCGGTGGCGGTGTGACCACCGAGACGCGCCCGCGAGTGCTGACCGGGAAGCACTTTATGAACGGGGACCTGGCGTGCGCCGAAGGCGCGGTGGCGGCCGGCTGCGATTTCTTCGCCGGGTACCCGATTACGCCGTCGACCGAAGTCGCCGAGCGCCTGGCGGTGCGATTGCCGGAAGTCGGCGGCAAGTTCATCGTGATGGAAGACGAACTGGGCAGCATGGCGGCGGTGCTGGGTGGGGCGTGGGCGGGAGCGCGGGCGATGACCGCGACGTCGGGCCCCGGGTTCACGCTGATGATGGAGAACATCGGGCTGGGGGTGATGACGGAGACGCCCTGCGTGATCGTGGATGTGCAGCGGGGGTCGCCGTCGACCGGGCTGCCGACGCTGGTGGGCCAGTCGGACATCATGCAGGCCAAGTGGGGCTCGCACGGGGACTACCAGGTGGTGGCCTACTGTCCGGCGTCGTGCCAGGAGATGTTTGATTTCACAATCAAAGCCTTCAACACCGCCGATCGCTACCGGACGCCGGTGTTCGTGCTGTCGGACGAAATCGTCGGGCACATGACCGAGGGGGTGGTGATTCCGGAGGCCGACAGGATCGAGAACGTGCCGGTGCGCCGGCCCACTGAGCCGCCGAGCGACGACTACCGGGTGTACGAGCCGGGGCCGGACCTGGTGCCGCCGATGCCGCGGGCCGGCGATGGTTACCGGATGCACGTGACCGGGCTGACCCACGACGAGCGCGGCTACCCGGCGATGGACCCGGACACCCACGACAATCTGGTGCAACGGCTGAACCGGAAGATCCTGGAATACGCCGACGAGATCGTCGAGTACGAAGAGGTGCTGATGGATGACGCCGAGGTGGTGGTGGTGGCGTACGGGTCGGTGTCGCGGTCGGCGCGGGAGGCGGTGCAGCAGGCGCGCGGACGGGGGATCAAGGCCGGGCTGCTGCGGCCGATCACGATCTGGCCGTTCATGAGCGAGCGCATCAAGGAACTGGATACGCGCGTGAAGGCGTTTGTGGTGCCGGAGTTGAACCTGGGGCAGGTCGCGGGCGAGGTGAGTCGGTACACGAGCAAGACGGTACGGGGAGTGAATCTGGCCGGCGGGGAACTGCTGGCGCCGGGGGCGATTATCGAAGCTATCGAGGAGGTGGCCGGATGATCGGTGAGAAGGTGGTGGCTACACATCCGGAGGACAGCCTGCTGCGGGCCGACCGGTTGCCGCACATCTGGTGCCCGGGATGCGGGCTGGGGGCGATTACGACGAGCTATACGCGGGCGCTGCAAGCATCGGACGTGGACCGCGACCGCCACGTGACGGTCAGCGGTATCGGCTGCACCGGCCGGGTGGCCGGCTACGTGCATGTGGATTCGTTCCACACGACCCATGGGCGGCCGATCCCGTTCGCGACGGGTCTGAAGATCTACAATCCGGAACTCGAAGTGACGGTGATCAGCGGGGACGGCGACCTGTTCGCCATCGGCGGGAATCATTTCATTCACGCGGCGCGGCGGGACGCGCCGATCAACGTGTTCTGCGTGAATAACTTCAACTACGCGATGACCGGCGGGCAGCACGGGCCAACATCGCCGGTGGGGTCGCAGAGCCCGACGACGCCGGCGGGGGTCTCGGACCGGCCGTTCAACCTGCCACGGCTGGCGCTGGCGCTGGGGGCGAACTACGTGGCGCGGTGGACCTCGCTGCACGTCCGCCAACTGCAGCGCAGCATGCAGCAGGCGCTGGAGACGCCGGGGTTCACGTTTATTGAAATCCTGTCGCCGTGCCCGATCGGCTACGGCAAATCGAACGGGATCGGGGAGGGGATCGACGAGATGCGCCACTACCGCGACCACTGCGTGGTGGACAACAAGGCGTCGATCTACGACATGGAAATCGACCTGCGGGCGGACGCGCCGGTCGTGCTGGGTGTCTTTCGGCGTAACGGCGAGAGGGAGAAGC
>CAYYTN010000031.1:8590-14812 GCA_964474495.1 uncultured Chloroflexota bacterium | reverse complement strand
TCCGTGGTCGGCGGCGCGGGAGGTTCCGTCGATGAGAACGGGGATTCGCGGCTGCTGGTTATGGGGCGGCGCGGGTTCAAGAGGGGGCGGGATCCGGTTTGCCGCGGAGAAAGTCTCCGGCGATGCGATTGAAGTTCTCGGGATCTTCGACCTGCAGGGAGTGGATGGTGTCGGGCATTTCGACCAGGCGGATGTCGGCCATCTCGTCGACCATGCGGTCGGCGCGGTCGGCCGGCAGGGCCTCGCTGTGCTCGCCGCGCAACAGCAGGGTGGGCGCCTGGATGCGGCGGATGTCTTCCCACAGGACCCAGCGTTCGAACTCGAAGATGCCCGGGTCGAGTCGCTCGCGCAGGTGGCCGTCGGCCGTCCACGCGAAGTGGTTGAAGATGAACTCGGCCGGGTCTTCGATGTCAGGTCGCGGGAGGGCGTTGGCGGCGATGTGCTCGAGTAGTTCATCGTAGCTGTCCCATTCGCGCCGGGTGTCGCGCCAGCTATTGCGGCGACCTTCGGCGCGCTCGACGGTCAGCTCGGCTCCCATGTCGACGATGACCAGCCGGGAGCAGGAGACGTCGCCGGAGCCGATCAGTTTCATGGCGATGGCCCCGCCAAGGCTGTGGCCGACGATGATGGGATGGCGCAACTTGAGGCGGTCGATAAGCTGCTCCATGTCGCGGGCGTAGTCTTCGATCTTGTAGGGCGCGACACAGACGCCGCTGACCGAGCCGCCGGAGCCGATCCTGATGACCCTGCCCTACGAGCCGGCGCTGCTGATTCCGGGCTTCCTGCTGAGTGATATTTTCATCGCCCAGCTGGATGAGGAGACCGGGGTCTGGGAGCCGCTGACGGCCTGCTTCGTGGATCCGTCGGCGACGACGGTGACGTGTACCGCGGATCACCTGTCGACCTTCGCGGTTTTCGCGGATGTGGCCCAGTGGCGGGACCTGGAAGACGGATCGCGCTATTTCGCGGCGACGAATACCTACCTGCGGGGCGAGTATGTGGAGTTCTACGATCGCACCGGCGGGGTGGCGCGCCACGGCCTGCCGCGGACGAACGCCGGGATCGAGAACGGGACTTCGACGCAGTGGTTCCAGCGGACGCGGCTGGAGGCGGGGCCGGGTGGGGCGGTGCGCTGGACCGAGATGGGCACGGAGATCGCCGATGGACTGGGGCTGGAGTGGGAGCCGGAGACGGTGGACGAGTGCACGTTGCGGAATACGCAACCGCCGCTGACCGAGGGTCTGGAACCGGAAGGCGGGCTGGGGCCGGTGGTGGTGTCGCTGGCGGACGAGTTCCTGCGCGCGGTGCTGCTGGTGCTGCCCGATGGGGCGGCCGGCGGCGAGGTGGCGGAGCACAGCCAGTTCGGCGAGACCGACTACTGCGTGTCCGGCCCGTTCCTGACCTATTTCCAGGCGAATGGCGGCACGGCGGTGTTCGGGCTACCGATCAGCCCCGAGTTCGTGGACCCGGGCGACGGCATCGTGCGGCAGTTCTTTGAGCGGGCGGTGTTCGAGCGTGAGGCGGGTTCGACCGGGGTGGCGCTGGCGCTGGTGGCCGACCGGCTGCTGCAGGCGCAGGGGCGGCTGCGCTAGCCGGCACGGCCGGCGGCGGGTGAGCCGCGGACGGCTAGGGCGGGTACGGCGGGCACGGCCCGCACCGAATGAGCCGCGGACGGCTGGGGCGGGCACAGCCCGCAAAGAGTGGACGGCGGCCTGAACGCCGCCGCGAACGAAAAGCCGCTGAGCGGCCTACTGAACCAGGGCGCCTGGCGTGGAGATGGTCTCCATGGATGCCTGCACGATGGACTCCCACTCCAGCGGCAGCCCGTCAACCGGCCGCGCATAGGTGATGGTGACCATGTCTTCGTCAGGACGGCCGACAACCTGGAGCATGTGGATGACCTGCTGGTCGGGCTCGGGGCTGGCGAACTTGGTGTAGATGCCCATGCCGCCGCCGAAGAAGGCCGCTTCGATACGGTAGTCCTCGACGCCCATGGTCTTGAAAAGCTCCAGGGTGGCGGCGCGGTACTGGGTGAACAGTTGCTCGATCTCAAGCTCGGTGATGACCTGGGGGCTGGGGGTGGCGCGGACGGTGACGGTGGCCTGGCCGTCCTCGGTCTCGAAGAACCAGACGATGGCGTCGGTGTCGAAGGTGGCGTCGGTCATGCGCAGGCGGGAGTTGGGACGGTCGACGCCGCGGGCGGCGATGTCGGCCGGGCTCAACTGGAGCATGCCGGCGGGCGGGGTGAACTGGAGCCCGCGATCGAGGTCGACGTACTCGTCGCCCAGGGTCTCGCGGCTGGCGGGAGTGGTGAACTCGAACCAGCTCTGTACGTTGTAGAAGAAGGGGCCTTCGTCGGCGGCCTCGGCGGCCGGACGGTCGCGGTTGAGGATGTTTTCAACGAAGGGAGGGGGCTCTTCGAGGCTGCCGAGGTAGTAGAGAACGGCAAGACCGCCGGCGACGCCGATGACGGCGAAGATGACCAATCCGATGATGATTTTCAGCATGCCGACGGCCTACCGGTCGCGGGGTCGGGTTTCCATGTCGTTAAGAGTATCGGATTCGCGGACGGATTGGTGTACCGGGGACCTCGCCACCGGAGCCGGGCGGGCGTATTCTGAAAGTCGAACGACGTTCTGAATGGCGATTGGTGCGGCATGCGCGATTGGTTCCTGCGGGTGGGGTTGAGCTACCAGGTATCGGTGGGGGTAGCGCTCCTGATGATGGCGGCGTTGCTGGTGCTGGGGTTGCAGGCGGTGCGGGTGTCGCGGGAGAACGCCTTTGAGACGCTGGAGGAACAGGTGCTGCGCCTGACGGAGGCGACGGCGGTGGCGGCGGATGGCTGGCTGCGGCACGAGATCACCCAGTTTGAACAGGTCGCGACGGGGTCGAGCCTGGTGGAGGACGGGCATTCGCCCGCCAGCGAGACGGTGCTGCTGGGGGATCTGCACACGGCGCTGTTGAGCTACTCGTACGTGAGCCTGCGGCAGGCCGACGGGACGGCGGTGGCCAGTCATCCGGAGGCGTCCGGGGCGCGGCTGACGGACGGCGAGATGGCGGAATTGGTGGGGCAGGCGATGGATTGGGGCGGGGTGGCGCGGGGGCCGCTGTTCGCGATGGAGGACGGGACGGCGGGGGAGGTGGTGCTGGCGGCGCGGGTGCCCCGGGAGTCGGGGGAAGAGAGGGTGCTGGTGGGCCGGCTGCGGCTGTTCGACCGGGCGGAGGAACTGCTGCCGTCGGTGCGGGAAGGCTTTCCGATCGCGGTGGCGGTGATCGATGGGCGGGGCGCACGGCTGGCCGGAGAACACGACGCGGCGATCTTGTCGGGACACCTGCGCGAACTGGCGGCGAGCGAGAGTCCGGAGCAGCTTGAATTGAAGCTGTCGGACGGGGATGTGGAGAGCCGCCACTTCCTGACGTTCGCGCCGCTGACGACGATGGCGGCGGGGATCATTCTGGAGTTCCCGGAGGCTATGTTCGTCCACGCGGCGGACGACCTGACCCTGACGATCCTGCTGCTGGGACTGGCGGCGCTGGCGGTGTCGGCGATCAGCGCCTGGGTGCACTCGCGCTGGGTGACGGGCCCGCTGCGACGCCTGGAACTGGCCACCCGCCGGCTGGCGGCCGGGGCCCGCGATGAGCCGGTGGTGCTGCGCCGAACGGACGAGATCGGACGGCTGAGCGAGAGCTTCGAGGAGATGCGCCGGCAGCTGCGCGAGGTGGATGAGGAACGAACCCGCTGGGAGGCGCAACTCGAGCAGCGGGTGGCGGAGCGGACCCAGGACGTGCGGCGGCTGCTGCGGGTGGTGATCGATGCCCAGGAGCGGGAACGCGGGCGGCTGGCGCGGGAGTTGCACGACGACACGGCGCAGACGCTGGCAACGTCGCTGGTGGCGATTCGGGCGGTGCGCAGTTCGCTGGACGGCGCCGATGAGCGGCAGCGGGAGCTGATTGACAACGTGCTGGAGCAGGGACGGGCGACGTTGGCGGATGTGCGGCGGATCGTGATGGATCTGCGGCCGACGGGGCTGGACGAGGTGGGGCTGGCGGAGGCGCTGGAGTCATGGGCGGATCAGCGGTTGCAGGTGAGCGGGACGCGGCTGGAGACCGAGATCAAGGGGTCGCCGGTGGCGCTGAACCAGGCGGCCGAGATCGCGCTGTTCCGGATCGTGCAGGAGGCGGTGAATAACGTCGTGCGGCATGCCAACGCCGACAATGCCTGGCTGCGGATCGCGTACGACCGGGACGGGCTGCGGATCGACCTGCGCGATGACGGCGAGGGCTTCGACCCGGCGGGCGTGGGGGCGATGTCGGTGACGGGTGGGGTGGGCCTGCAGAGCATGACGGAGCGGGCGGAGATCCTGGGCGCCAGCCTGGAGATGGAGTCGGAGCCGGGCAAGGGGACGGCGGTGCGGTTGCGGTACGCGGCGGAGGGGGACGGATCCGGTGAGTGAGCCGGGACGTTGGGAGGTGGACGGCGGGCCGCTGCCGCTGCCGGTGATCGTGGATACGGATGGCGGGGTCGACGACGCGACGGCGCTGTGGTGGACGCTGCAATCGCCGCGGCTGGAGGTGGTGGCGATCACCTGCGTCCACGGCAATGTCAGCATGGAGCAGGCGTTTCGCAACGTGGCCAAGCTGCTGCACGCGGCCGGGCGTACGGATATCCCGGTGGCGCGGGGGGCGGTGGAGCCGCTGGGGCCAAGGCCGCGGTTTCCCTTCGACGAGGTCGGCGCCAGCGTGCATGGCGACGACGGACTGGGGGCAGTGGGCCGGCCGATGTGGAACTGGCGGCCACCCCGGAGCCGGCGCACGAACTGATAAACCGCCTGGCCCGGGAACGGCCCGGCGAACTGGTGCTGTGCGGACTGGGCCCGGCGACCAATATCGCGCTGGCGCTCCGTGAGAATCCGGAATTGACCGGGCAATTGCGGCACCTGATCTACATGAGCGGGCTGGTGGAGCCGCCGGGCAATGTGACGCCGGTGGCGACCCTCAATGTGGGGAGCGATCCGCGGGCGGCCTCCGAGATGTTCGAAGCGGACTGGCCGTGGTCGCCTCGTTTGCTGCCGTTGGATACGAACCGGCGATGCACGCTGAAGGTGGCGGACCTGGAACTGGCGGATCGCGGGCTGACTCCGGCGGCGCGGTTCCTGGCGGCGCCGCTGCGGGGGTACCACCAGGCGACGACGCATCAGACGGACGGCGGGTACGGCGTCCCGGACGCGCTGACGATGATCGTGCTCGCGCACCCGGAGATCGCCGAGTGGCAGAAATTGCCGGTGGAAGTGGATATCGGCGGCTCGGCGGCCTGGGGCATGACGGTGTTCGATCTGCGGGGTGAGTTCATCGACCGGATGCCGCCGGAGCGGCAGGCGGCGATGCGGGAGGAGCTGTTCGGCGGCAAATCGGTGTGGAATGTGGCCCGGAAGGGGGATCGGGGGCTGTTTCGACGGCAGTTGCGGGGATTGTTTGGCGACTCCGGGCGGTAGTATCCGTCTGGCTAGATAGAGGAGAGGCAGATGCGAACGGCTATTTGGGGAAGAGAGCGTGGTTCCCGGGCCGCGTTGGTCGCGATAGTCGCGGTTTTCGCGCTTGTCGCCTGCGGGGAATCGGGCGGCAACGTCACGGACACCGCCTGGACACTCGCCAGCTACGGGGATGAGGGAAGTGCGACGGCGGTCATAGACGGGACCACAGTCACGTTGGCCTTCGACGCGGAAGGACAGGCGAAGGGCTCCGCGGGATGCAACAGCTTCTTTGGCGGCTATACGGCCGCGGACGGGGATTTCGCGATCGGCCCGCTCGGATCGACCATGATGAACTGCGAAGAGCCGATCATGCAGCAGGAGTTCGCCTTCTTGCGCGTGCTCGAAGCGGCGACAACCTACGCGGTGGATGGGGATCGCCTGGAGATCGCGGCGCCCGACGGCCAGGTCTTGAATCTCGATCGCGACCAGTAGCCGGCTGGATAGGCTTGGCTGGCCGGACGAAGCCCCGAGACGGGTCGGGCGGCCGACCGTAGCCAGAACGCCGGAAGGGCCGGCCGGTTCGGAAGCGGCTGGCGCCAGGCGTCGAAACTGCTAGCCTCGGCGTAGCATGTCGAGCTTTGGCGACAGACTGAGGGAGGCGGTGCGCCATTCGGGCAGTCCCGTCTGTGTAGGCCTCGACCCGGACCCGGTCAAGATCCCGGAACTCGACCTCCTCGAATTCAATCGGATT
>CAYYTN010000031.1:2495-8580 GCA_964474495.1 uncultured Chloroflexota bacterium | reverse complement strand
ATCGATGCGACGGCCGATCTCGTGTGCGCCTACAAACCGCAGATGGCTTTCTATGAAGCCCTGGGGATGCCCGGATTCCGTCTACTTGAGAGCACGCTGGAGCACATCCGCAAGGTGGCGCCGCACGCGGTGATCATCGGCGACGGTAAGCGGGGCGACATCGGGAATGTGGCCGCGAAGTACGCGGACGCCATGTTTCGCGTATGGGGTTTCGATGCGGCGACGGTCAACGCCTACCAGGGTGAGGATGCGGTCCTGCCGTTCCTGGACTACGAGGACAAAGGCGTGTTCGTGGTGTGCCGGAGTTCAAATCCGAGTGCGGACATGCCGCAGGATCTGCGGTTGATGTCCGATGACGGCAGCGCCGCTTTGTATGAAATGGTGGCCGACCAGGCGGCGGGCTGGAACCATGGGGGAAATGTTGGTCTAGTTGTCGGCGGAAATCGTTTGGAGGAATTGGCCAGCCTCCGGACAAAGCACCCCGATCTTCTGTTCCTGGTGCCCGGCATCGGAGCGCAAGGGGGAAGCGCCGCCAGGGCAGCGCGGGCGGCGGTAGACGTCGACGGACAGGGCGTGATCATCAACTCTTCGAGGGGCGTCATCTACCCAAAACCAGAAGAAGGGGAACTCCGGAGCGCGGTGCGGAAACGGGCGCTGCGGCTCCATCGAGAGATTGCGGAGGCCGTCGCCACGTAGGGTGGGAGCGTCGGGAAGGGACTAGCGGCCGACGGGGATGGGGCTACTGGAGAGGTCGCCGGCGAGGATCGGTTCGAGCAGCGCGGGCAGGTCGCGAGGCACGAAGAGGTCGCTGGATTCGGCCAGGTCGGCCAGGTACCACCAGCGGGCCTCGAGGAAGCTCGCGCGCTCGACTTCGGTGTGGCCGTCAAAGGAGAGGATCGGGTCGACGACGCGGGCCAGGAAGAAGCGCTCGCGGATCGACACCGGCTCGTAGCGGATCAGGTACTCGCGGTCGCGGGTCCAGATGGGTTGCAGCAGCTCGGCATCGGTGATGCCGGTCTCTTCTTCAAGCTCGCGCAGCGCGGCGGTTTCGTGGATCTCGCCGGGGTCGAGTCCGCCGCCGGGGGTGATCCAGGCGGGGCCGGGCGGCCGCTTGTCCGTGGAATCGAGGACGCCGGCGTAGTCGGCTTTGAAGAGGAGCACGCGGTCGCGCTGGTCGAGCAGGACTACGCGGGCGGAATGGCGGATTCGCGGGGTCGGCACGGGGGTCTAGGCGGTGTTGAAACGGTGGAGGCCGGGCCAGGCGATGGATTTGGCGGTGGCGATGGCGTCAGGGTCCAGCTCGGAGTGCTTCTCGGCGGCGTCCAGGATGTGCGGCAGCAGGGTCAGGTCGCCGGAAGTCGGCGCGGTGTGGATGGGCTGCTCGATGAGCCAGGCGATTGCCCGCGATATGTCAGCCGGATCGCGGACCGGCTTGTACCAGGTGTCGAGGTCCTGCTCGCCCTCGGCCCAGCGGCCCTGCACGAGCATCTTGATGGTCTGGACGCCGACATCGCGCTCGGCGGCGACCTGGAGCAGGCGCTCCGCGTCGCGGCGGTAGTCCGGGTCCTGCCAGAGCGTGGCGCTGAGCGGGAACTGAACGGTGTCGAAGTCGAAGCGTTCCAGTGCTTCAAGCTGGACCCGCGGCGCGTCGGGTCCGTGCCCGGTGATGCCGATCCAGCGGGTCAGCCCCCGCTCGCGCATCTCGACCAGGGCCTCGAGGCCGCCGCCGGGCGCGGTGGCCGCGCCCAGGTGCCCCATGGTCGTCCCGCCGCCGTGCAGCTGGAAGAGGTCGTAGGTCTCCACGCCGAGCCGCTCCTGGCACCGACGGATGTCGGCCCAGGCGGATTCGCGGGTCTCGTATTGGGTCGTTTTCGATCCCAGGAATATCTGATCGCGGATCTTCGGCATCCACGGCCGCAGGCGCTCGAGGGCTTCGCCGTAGGTAGGGGCGATGTCGATGTGATTCACGCCGTGCTCGAGCAGCAACTCCATGGCCCGGTCGGTGGCCTGCTGCGATACCGTGCCGGCCCCGGCGGCGCCGAACGTGATGACGGTGCTCTGGTGGCCGGTGCGGCCGAGGGTTCGTCTTTCCAATCTGGTCTTCCTTTTTGCGGATTGTTGGCGCGGGTAGATGGAGCTTCTAGAGGAGGCTAGCCGAGGCAGGCGAAGAGCGCACGGCTGAGCCGCTGGACGCGGGGGGAGGGGCCCCCGAGGTCACCCATATTGTTCATGGCGTAGCCCCAGCTGATGCGGCGGTCGAGGTCGGCGTAGGCCTGGAACCCGCCGAGGCCGTCGTGGCCGAAGATGCGGGGGAACTCCTCGGTGGCGCCGGGGTAGTAGGTCGCGGGCACGCCGTGGCCGGCGGCGAACTCGGGACAGGCGAGGATGAAGCCGAGCCCGCGGCGGCTGACCCGGCCCATGACGGCGTCGGCTTCGTAGAGTTGCTCTTCGAGGGCGGTCTCGATGGTCTGGCGCTCGAGGATGCGGACGCCGTGGAGTTCGCCGCCGTTGGCCAGCGCCGCCATGACCCGGGCCATTGAGCGGGCGTTGCCATGGCCGTTGCCGGCGGGCATTTCGCCGGAGCGAAAGCCGGGCTCGTTGATGAAGACCATCTCGGCCTGGGGGGCGTTGTCCGGCCGGATGATGTCGGCGACGCGGGGATGGTGCTCGGCGGGCAGGCCGATGTGGAAGTCGGCGCCGAGCGGCCCGGTGACCTCCTGACGGAGCATCGTGCCGAGGGTGATGCCGGTGATGCGGCGGACGATCTCCCCAACCATCGCGCCGAAGGTGACGGCGTGGTATTGGAAGCGCGAGCCGGGTTCCCAAGCGGGGGACTGGCTCTCGAGGTCGCGGCTGGTCCAATCGCCGTCGGCGAATAGCCGGGCCTGCGACTCGTCGCTGAAGACCGGCAGCCCGACGCGGTGAGTGAGCACCTGGCGGACGGTGATGTCGGCCTTGTCGTTCTTGGCGAACTCGGGCCAGTAGCGGGCGACCGGGGCGTCGACATCGAGCAGGCCGCGCTCAACCAGCCGGAGGGCGCAGATAGTGGTCATGGCCTTGCTGCAAGACCAGACGTTGACGACGGTGTCTCTTTGCCACGGGGCCGTGCGCGCGGCGTCGGCGTGGCCGCCCCAGAGATCGACGACGGATTCGCCTTCGATGGTGACGGCGACGCTGGCGCCGACTTCGATGTCGGATTCAAAGTTGGCGGCGAAGGCCTCGCGCAGGGGATCAAAACGGGGTTGGTGGTGGCCGTGGATTTGGGTGGTCATAAAGGGCCTCCGGGATGGGTGTCGCGGAAACAGTTTGGAGCAATCGTCGGTCGAGGGCAGCTTGGCCCGTGTCCGGGAGTCTCTCCCGAGGGCTCTGAGGATCGGCGCGGTGGAAGAATTGCCGGGCCGCTAGCCGGTTCGAACTACCACCGTCCGGGCCGCCCGGTCGTGCCAGCCCTGACGGTTCTCATCCATGGTGATCTTTCTCAGCCACAAGAATCGCACGAGTGGTATTACCCACAGCAGGTGGGCCCGTACCTCTCTGCGGAAGATCTGCCGTTTCGACGCGGAGGCTCCGCTTTCGTCGACAACCTTGAACCCGAGCAATAATTTGCCGGGAGTCGCGCTCCAAATCAGGCTCGTTCCAAATCTGTAGGTCGGCAGTGCCAGAAGTCCGACTATGACTAAGGTGATGGCCACCCATGACGGCTGAGTCTGCGCCGCAATAGCGACGACGACCACGGCGAAATACATGGTTGTCAGAAGGAGGAAATCGAGGATACCCGCGCTCAATCTCGGTCCGAACGTGGCGATTCCGGGGGCCTCCACGCTTCGACGCGGTCTCGCGGGTACCGCCGGCTTTGCTGGCGGTGGAGGTTCGGGCGTGGAGTCTTGCGGACTCCATTGATAGTCCGACCGGCGCTCGGGAACGGGCTCGGGCCGGGGAGCACGGACCAACGTTCCGGGCTCTGGCGTTTCACCCCACTCGAAATCCCGGCGCAGCAGGGGACGGTAGTCTTTGGAAGGCGAGGGCCGGCCCGTCCAACCCGGTGGCGGCGGTACCGATGGCCGGGGCCGGGCGGTCCGCGGAGGGCTTCCTCGCGCAGATACTTCGACACGGAATGGACCGCCACCGCGCCCGCCACAAGTCCCACAACAATGGCGAATCCGCTGAAGAGCCATAGGATCGGCGCCGAGGCGAAAAGAGAACCCCACTCGCCGGCGTCCAGCAGGATTCGCTCGCCCCCCTCCTTCTTTATCTGGCCGTTGATCTCGCCGATGATGCCCGCGAAGACAAGGACTGTGCCGCCAATCCAGGCGATGACGCCCACCGCCGCCACTCGTAACTTCCGCCGGATGTTGCTCACTCGTCAGGACCCCTCTACCGGAATGCGGTGACCCGGCAGACTAGCATCGGCCAGCCGTCCCGGAGCCCCTCCGATTGAAGCGCTGGCGGTCAACCTGGCGGGATAGCCGGGTGAGACTTTCGAAGGGAGCTAAGCGATGCAGGGGGCGAGGGCCCGCATGAGGCGGGCGACGCGATCATTGCAGCCTTCGTCGCCGGTCATGTTGTTCGCCGTGTACGACCAGGCGACGTTGCGGTCGAGATCGCAAAAAACCTGGGCGCCGCCCCGGCCGTCGTGACCGAAGATGCGCGGCATCGTCGCGGAGTCGTCGTAGAAGGCGGCCGGCAGCCCCATCGGCGCGGACATTTCGGGGGACATGAGGATGTAGCCCAGGGCGCGGTGGTAGGGACGGCCGAGGGAGCTATCCATGGCGTGGACCTGCCCGGTGATGGCGGCTTCGAGGGTCGCGCGACTCAGCAGGCGGACGCCGTCGAGTTCGCCGCCGTTGGCCAGCACCGACATGACCCGGGCCAGGGCACGGGCGTTGCCGTAGCCGTTGCTGGCGGATATCTCGGCCAGGATGGTTTCGGGGTCGATGATTTGAGCGACGCGGGGGTGATCGGATTCCGGCCGGCCGATGTGGAAGTCGGCGCCGAGCGGACCGGCGACTTCCTCGCGAAAGAACGTGCCGAGGCTCTTGCCGGAGATCCGGCGGACGATTTCACCGACCAGCGTGCCGAAGGTGAAGCCGTGGTAGGCGAGTTGGGAGCCGGCGGGCCAGGCCGGGGTGGCGTTGGCCAGGTTGTCGACTGCCCATTGCCGGTCGATGATCGAGTCAGAAGTCGACTCGCCCTGGAATTCGGGCAGGCCGGCCTGGTGGCTGAGGGCGTGGCGGACCAGGATGCCCGCTTTGCCGTTGGCGGCGAACTCGGGCCAGTAGTGGGCGATGGGTTGGTTGACGTCGAGCCGGCCGCGATCGACCAGGATGTGGGCGCAGAGGGCGTTCATGGCCTTGGTGCAGGAAAAGACGTTGACAAGAGTGTTTTCGCGCCAGGGGTCGGTGCGGGCGGCGTCGGTGTGGCCGCCCCAGAGGTCGACCGCGAACTCGCCGTTGACAGTGACGGCGACGGCGGCGCCGATTTCGTCGCCGGCGGCAAAGTTGGCCATGAAGGCCTGGCGGACGGGCTCGAAGCGCGAATCGCAGGTTCCGTGGATGTCGGTGGCGATCGCGTGCTCCCGGTGTTCGGCTATTCGGCGGCGATGCAGGGGGCGAGGGCCTGCATGAGGCGGGCGACGCGCTCGTTGCAGCCTTCGCCGCCGGTCATGTTGTTCATGGTGTACGACCAGGCGACGTTGCGGTCGAGGTCGCAGAAGACCTGGGCGCCGCCCATGCCGTCGTGGCCGAAGATGCGCGGCGCGGTTGCGGAGTCGTCGTAGAAAGCCGACGGCAGACCCATGGGCTCCGCGAGATCGGGGGACATGAGGATGAATCCCAGGGAGCGGCTATAGGGTCGGCCGATGGTGCCGTCCATGGCGTGGACCTGGGAGACGATGGCGGCTTCGATGGTCTCGCGACTCAGCAGGCGGACGCCATCGAGTTCGCCACCCGCGGCCAGCAGGGACATGACCCGGGCCATGGCATGGGCGTTGCCGTGGCCGTTGCCGGCGGGAATCTCGGCCGAGCGCGCCGCGGGCGTGTTGATGAAATCGAGGTCGAATTCCCGCGGATCGTCGAAGGGCAGGATG
>CAYYTN010000031.1:0-2485 GCA_964474495.1 uncultured Chloroflexota bacterium | reverse complement strand
CGGATTCCGGCAGGCCGATGTGGAAGTCGGCGCCGAGGGGTTGCGCCACTTCGTCACGGAAGAACGTGCCCAGGCTCTTGCCGGAGATGCGGCGGACGATTTCGCCGACCAGCGTGCCGAAGGTGACGGCGTGGTAGGCCAGTTGCGATCCGGCCGGCCAGACCGGGGTGGCATTGGCCAGGTTGTCGATGGTCCATTGCCAGTCGATGGTCTGCTCGAAGGTGGTTTCGCCCTCGAAATCGGGCAGGCCGGCCTGGTGGCTGAGGGCGTGGCTGACCAGCGTGCCTTCTTTGCCGTTGGCGGCGAATTCGGGCCAGTAGTGGGCCACGGGCCGGGTGACATCGAGCTGGCCGCGGTCGACCAGGATGTGCGCGCAGAGCGCGGTCATGGCCTTGGTGCAGGACCAGACGTTGACCAGGGTGTCTTCGCGCCAGGGGTTGGTGCGGGCGGCATCGGTGTGCCCGCCCCAGAGGTCGACGGCGTATTTGCCCCCGACGGTGACGGCGACGGCGGCGCCGACTTCATCGCCGGCGGCGAAGTTGGCCAGGAAGGCTTCGCGGACGGGCTCGAAGCGGGAGTCGCAGGTTCCGTGGATGTCGGTGGCCATGGTTCTTCTCCCGTGGTATCGCGGCGCGGAAGCTGCCCGTAGGTTTTGTCGGGGTGCTGATGGTAGCGTGTCGGGCGTCGCGGCATGTGGGCGACAGGACGAACACATATGCCCGGGGGGCCTTGTGACCGATCATTTCGCGAAGGACTGGCGGGATTCGTACGGCGACGACGCGGCGGTGATCGAACCGCACGAGTACGTGCGCCGGCAGGCGCGTGACGGTGGGGTTGCGGACGAGCCGCCGTTTCCGGAACTGGCGCTGGTGGCGTTTGCGCCGGAGTTCGTGAAGCCGCTGATCGCACTGACCGAAGCGGAGCCCTGCGGCTGGCACCGGCCGTCGTCGATCGGCACGGTGGCCGGCAAATCGGTGGTGGTGACGATGATCGGGGCCGGGGCGTCAAGGTCGGTGTCGCTGGCGGAGCCGCTATTTGGCGGAGGGGTGAAGACGATGCTGGCGTTGGGGGCGACGGGGAGCCTGCAACCCAGGGTGCGGATCGGCGACTACGTGGTGCCGAAGGGCGCGATCCGCGAGGAGGGGACGTCGTTTCACTACCTGCCGCCGGAATACGAAGCGACGGCCGACAACCGGGCGACGCGGGCGCTTATCGCGGCGGCCGAGAAGACTGGTAGACCGGTGCACGCGGGCCGGCTGTGGACGACGGACGCGCCGTATCGCGAGTTCGCCGGCAAGGTGCGGTCCTACGCGGAACAGGGCGTGCTGGGCGTGGATATGGAGACGTCGGCGCTGATGGCGCTGGCGGATTTCCGCGCCGCCGAGGTCGGGCTGGTGTTGACGGTGAGCGATCACGTGTTCGACACGGAATGGCCGAATATCTTCAAGACGGAGGAGTTCACGGCGAACCTGGCGGAGACGGCGGAGGTGGTGGTGGCGGCGGCGCGGGAGTTGCTGGCGGGCGGCTAGACGGTTGGTTCGAGGACGCACACGGACTCCCGGCGATGAGGCCGAAGAAGAAAACGGTCGAGAGAAAGGGCTTGTGAAGCCCTATTCCTCGGTGTCGAAGACGTGGAAGGTGCAGTCGGTGGCGAAGCCGAGGCGCTCGTAGATCGATTTGCCGCCGGGCGACGACTGCAGGACGGCGATGCGGTAGCCCATCTCGCGGGCCTTAAGCAGCGGGGCGGTGCTGACGGCGGCGCCGACGCCACGGCCCCGGGCGGCGGGCAGCGCGGAGACGAAGGTCATCTGGGCGACACCGCAGCCGACATAGAGCGCCGAGGTGGCGACCGGCTGGCCGTCGAGCCGGGCCAGGAAGAGCTTCCAGGGGATGGCCTCGCCGTAGCCGATCTGGCTGTAGAGGTCGTGCATGGCGCGGGCGGTCGGCGGGCCGTAGTCGAAGAAGCCGACCGAGAAGGTGTCGGCCCAGTCGCGTAGCTGTTCGTCGTCGTTGATCTCGACGATCTCGACGCCCTCGGGGACCGGCGGCTCGACGACGTTCGCGAGGTCGGCGCTCATGCCGGGGATCGGGTTGCCGGTGGCGAAGTCCGGCACGCGGTGCAGGCGCTCGACCAGGTCACCGGGCGCCGAGGCCGGGCCGACCCACCACTCCATTTCGAGCTTACGATCGCGGAGCACGTCCATGGCGGCGTCGATCCGCGCGTCGGCTTCGTCCGCCGGGAAGTTGGAGACCGTGATCGGGTTCAGGAAGCCGGCCGGCTGCCCGGTGATGACGCCGGTCAGGTCTCCGTGGGGGTGCCGCTCGACTCCGGGTAGGCGCAGGAAGTAGTCGTAGGCCTCGACCAGGTTGGCGTGGTTGACATCCGCGCGCTCGGCCGGGGTGAGGTTGTCCAGGATTTCGGGCATCCGGCAGTTTAGCGGGGGAGGGGCGATTGGGTTGGTGAGCGGTCCGCGGCGGACATCAC
>CAYYTN010000030.1:10441-14864 GCA_964474495.1 uncultured Chloroflexota bacterium | reverse complement strand
CACCATCGGCGCGGGCAACGCCTTCTGCTGGTCCGGCGTCCTGGACCCGCACACCTACACCGCGACCGCGCGCGCCATCGAGCGGACCAACCTGTCAATCTTCCCGGCCGGGCCGCTGCGGCGCCTGATGGAGAAGGACAAGGAATTCGCGGTCGCCCTGCTCACCGCGGTCGGCCGCATGACCGCCTCCCGTCTCCAGGACACCCGCTACCAGCTGATCGGGATGTTGAACAACTGAAGGGGTCCGAAGATGCATGAAACCGGCCTCGTCCGCGCCGCCGTCGAAACGGCCGCCGCCGCCGCCGAACGCGCCGGCGGCCCGGTCCGCTCCGTCCGCCTGGGCCTCGGCATCACCGACGAACTCAACCCCGAGTCCGTCCGCACGCTCTTCGCCGCCATCGGCGCCGGCTCCGCCTGCGAGGGGGCGACCATCCAGGTCGACCGGCTGCGGCCGACCGACGTTTGCGCCGGTTGCGGCCGCCCCGTCCGCAACGCCGGGTGCGACGCCTGCGACACCGCCGAGACCCGCTTCGCCGTGCCCGCCGGACTATCCGTCCTGGAGATAACTCTGGACGACTAGCCCGGCGCTGGCTCGCGGAGGCCGCCGGGCTAGGTACATCCGCCGGTCCCCTGTACCATCTCTGTTTACTCGTTCAGAGGGGCAGGAGGCTGGGAGATTGTGCCGATGACTCGTGCAGCCGTGGTGACCGGTCTCTTTCTGCTGCTGGCCTTCGCCACCGGCCCCCACCCCGCCGCCGCCGCGCCGTACTGCCCCGAGGGCCAGACGCCCGGATTCTCGCTGGGCTTCGCCAGCCTGGAGGCTCAGATCGGCGACACGATGGGCGTTCCCATCGAGTGCGAGCATTCCGATGTCGCCACCGGCGATACCCTGCAGAACACCACCACCGGGCTGGCCTTCTACCGCAAGAGCACCGGCATCGTGATGTTCACCGACGGTTGGAACCACTGGGCGCTGACGGGCTACGGCGTCGTCACCTGGCAGGGCGCGGCCATCGATCCGCCCGGCGACGCCTTCCCGATTGCCGCGGGCACGCTCACCGCTCCCGCCGGCGGTGGCCGGCTGGCCCTTGAGACCGTCATCGCCCGCAACGACGATTCCATGCTGCGGGTCGTCGTGCCCTCCGGCTGCGCCAGCGCCCACATCGTCACCGCCGACGGCTACGCCGTCACCAACCAGCACGTGGTCGCATCTAATGCCGTCATCGAGGTCTGGCTGCGCGATGGTCGCCAGATGATCGCCACCGTCCTGGCCGTTGACGAGGCTAACGACCTCGCCCTGATCAAGCTGCCCGGCAGCGGCTACGCCCCGGTGCGATTTGGCAACTCCGGCGGCCTGGCGCTGGGCGCCGGCCTCGCGCTGCTCGGACATCCGGTCACCGCCGAGCGCGCCACCTTCGGCTGCTCTACCGAGCTCACCGTCTCCACCGGCATCCTGTCGTCGCGGGTTTCCCAGCTCGGGCTCAGCTGGCTGCAAACCGACGCCGCCCTCAACTCGGGCATCAGCGGCGGCGCGGCCTTCGATCTCGCCGGGGCCTTCGTCGGCATCCCGTCCGCCGGCATCGATCCCGCTTCGGCCGATAACATCGGTTACATCATCCCCGCCGACCGCGCCCGCCCCATCGTCGACAACTGGATTGGCGCCCATCGCGCCGGCGCGCTGCCGCCGATCCCCGGCGCCCCGGCCCCGGTGGTACTCATCGAGCGTGGCGCGCTGGACCCGGCCGCCATCACCGACGGCGCCATCACCGACCCCGGTGGCGTCGACCGCTGGACCTTCAACGGCACCGCCGGCGAACTCGTCGTCCTCGAATCGTGGGGGATCGACACCTACCTCCGCCTCTACGGCCCCGACGGCCGGCTCCTCGACCAGGATGACGACAGCGGCGCCATCTTCCTTGGCTCGCGCATCCGCTACATCCTGCCGGCCAGCGGCGTCTACAGCGCCCGCGTCAACGGCTTCGCCGGCGACCAGGGCGACTATTCGATCGAGTTCCTCCGCGTGGCCGCCACCAACCGCGGCGCCGTGGCCTCCGGTCAGGCGGTGGGCGGCGCGCTCGCCGCCGGTGAAGTCCATCTCTGGAGCTTCTCGGGCGGCTCCGGCCAGGCCGCCCAGATCGACGCCTCCGGCTTCGACACCAACCTGCGCCTCTACGCCCCCGACGGCCGCCTGGTCGCCGCCAACGACGACGGCCTGCCCGACTTCGGTTCGCGTATTTCCACCCGCCTGTTCGCCGCCGGTCTCTACACCATCGAAGTCACTGGCGTCTTTGGCGACAGCGGAACCTACACGCTCCTGCCCACCGCCGGGGCCGCCGAGTATCGCGACCGCGGCGCCCTGCCCGGCGCCGGCGTCGAGGTGAGTGGCTCCATCGCCGCCGACGAACAGGAGATCTGGTCCTTCCGCGGCCGCGAAGATTTCATCGTCCGCGTCGAAACCTGGGGACTCGACACCATCATCGAACTCTACGGGCCGGACATGCAGCTGATCGAGATCAACGACGACGACGCGGCCGGCACCGGCTCGTTCATCCGCCGCCAGCTCTGGAGCTCCGGCACCTACTGGGTCGTGGTCCGTGGGTACGAAGACACCGCCGGCTCCTACACGATCGTCTACACCGGGGCCGGCTCCGGCGCGGTCGACTAGCCCGCTCATCCCACCCGGCCCCCCGGCGCAGTCATGACCGGTCGCCGGGTCTGGCGAAACAGCTTCCCCGCAATCCAGTTGCCGCCGCCCATATCGCGCACCATCGCCTTCAACTCGAGCATCGTCAGCACCGTCGCCAGCCTTCCCGCCGCCAGCCCGGTCGCCCGCATGGTCGGTAGGGCACCCCGGCCCCGGTGACGAAACTGTGACTACCCGGAAGCCAACCGGAGTGGAACAATGTCCCTGGAGATTCAGCCACCTGGAAGCGAGGGCGCGATGAAGCTGGTGATAGCAGGCGAAGTCTGTTCGTTCGACTTGATGAAGAAGGTCAAGCAGCACCTGCTCGACCGGGGTCACGAAGTCGTTGACATCGGCATGCAGAGCGAAGACGACGTGATGGTCTTCTACCAGACGGCGGAAGCGGTCGCCCGCTACATTCAGGACGGCAAGGCGGATCGCGGGTTGCTGATGTGCGGCACCGGTAATGGCGTTTGCACTGTGGCCAACAAGTTCGAAGGCATCTACGCCGGGCTGGCCGAATCGGCCACCACGGCCCGCCTGCACTGGGTCATCAATCGATCGAACGTCCTCTGCATGGGCGCCTGGGTCGTCGGGGAACTACCTGCCTGCGACATGGTGGACGCCTGGCTGGACGCTGAGATCGGCGAAGGCTTCAACGAGACGCGGCGCGAAGTCCAGGCCGCCGGATTCGACCGGGTGCTGGAGATCGAGCGGGCCAACTTCAACTAGCGCCGCAGCCCACGGGCGTCCGGCGCCCCGCCGAGAACCGCGACGGCCCGCGACCGGGGGATGGCTGTGCCCGTTGGTCATCGCTCGCCTCCGGGGATCCCGGCCGGCACCGGTCGCCCGGCGGGCCCCGCATCACGAAATCGGCGCCGGCCGCCGGCTCTAGCGAAACAGCTTGCCCACCACCCAGTTGCCGCCGCCCATGTCGCGCACCATCCCCTTCAACTCGAGCATCGTCAGCACCGTCGCCAGCCGCCCCGCGGCCAGCCCCGTCGCCCGCACGATCTCGTCGGTCTGCAACGGCTTGTGCGACAGCAGTCTCACCACCTCGCCCTCGTCGCCCTCCGGCAGCGGCGGCGGCGGAACCGCCAGCGGCAACTGCATCCCTTCACCCAGGGCCTGGATCGCCTCCAGCACGTCCTCGGCCGACCGCACCAGCGTGGCGCCGTCGCGAATCAGCGCGTGGCAGCCGGCGCTGGCCTTCGAGAACACCTCGCCCGGCACGGCCATGATCTGGCGGCCCTGGTCGCCGGCGAAGCCCGCCGTGATCAGCGCCCCGCTGCGTTCCGGGGCCTCCACCACCACCGTGCCCAGGCTCAGCCCGCTGATGATCCGATTGCGCTGCGGGAAGTGCTCGCGCTTGGGGCCGGTCCCCGGCGGGAACTCGGTCACCACCGCGCCGTCGGCTTCGATCTCCTTCGCCAGCCCGCGATTCTCGCGCGGGTAGATCCGGTCGATCCCGGTACCCATCACCGCCACCGTCTTGCCGCCCGCCTCCAGCGCCGCCCGGTGCGCCACGGTGTCCACCCCGGCCGCCATCCCGCTCACCACCGTCACCCCGACGCGCGCCAGGTCGGTCGCCAGCCGCTCGGTCATCTGCTGCCCGTAGGCGGTCAGGCGGCGCGTCCCGACAATCCCGACGGTCCGGGCCAGCACCGCCCCGGAAAGCTCGCCACGGACATAGATCAACGCCGGCGGCATCGGTATCTCCCGCAGCAGCGCCGGGAAATC
>CAYYTN010000030.1:9935-10431 GCA_964474495.1 uncultured Chloroflexota bacterium | reverse complement strand
CCTCGTTGTCGAAGGTGAGTACGCGCGTCCCGGCTTCGCGTAGCGCGTTCATCTCGGTGCGCGGGTCCCGTTCGCGCCGCTCCTTCGCCAGCGACGCCGCCTGCCCCGGCCGCAGCCCCGCCGCCACCAGGTCGCGCTCCGACGCGCTCCACGCCGTCGCCAGGTCGCCGAAGTACTCGTTGAGCCGCAATATCGCCGCCGGCCCGATCTCGGCGCTCGCCGCGATGGCTGCCCAGTACGGGGACTGGTCCACTTTCTGGTTCGCCCCGACCACCGTCTACACCCCGATCCGCGGCCGGTACTGCAACGCCTCCGCGACGTGGTCCGCCCCCACCGCTTCCGCCCCGGCCATGTCGGCGATGGTCCGGCCCAGCTTCAACACCCGGTGCAGTCCCCGGCCCGAAAGCTCCAGGCGGTCATGGGCGTTCCGCAGCAGGTCGTCGGCCTCGGCGCTGACCGCGCAGTAGCGGTCCACGTCGCGCACGCCCATCTCGGC
>CAYYTN010000030.1:7609-9876 GCA_964474495.1 uncultured Chloroflexota bacterium | reverse complement strand
CAAACCGCTCCACCTGCACCCGCCGCGCCGCCGCCACCCGCGCCCGAATCGCGTCCGAGCCCTCCCCGGCCGCCACGCCGGTCATCTTGTCGTAGTCGATCCGCGGCACTTCCACGTGCAGGTCGATCCGGTCCATGATCGGACCCGAGATACGGCGCCGGTAGCGGGTCATCTGGGCGGCCGAAAACGCCCCGCCGCCGTCCGCTTCGTCAAAGCCTGATGGCGACGGGTTCATCGCCGCCACCAGCATGAACCGGGCCGGCAGCGTCGCCGTGGCCGCGGCCCGGGCGATCGTCACGTAGCCATCCTCCAACGGTTGCCGCATCGCCTCCAGCGAAGGCCGGCTGAACTCCGGGAACTCGTCCAGAAACAGCACCCCGCGGTGGGCCAGGCTGATCGATCCCGGCCGCGGGACCGTTCCTCCGCCCACCAGGCCTACGTGCGAGATGGTGTGGTGGGGCGCCTGCACCGGCCGCGCCGTAATCAGCGGAACGTCCCGCGGCAGCGCCCCGGCCACGCTGTGGATCTTGGTCACTTCCAGCGATTCCTCAAAGGTCATCGGCGGCAGGATCGACGCCAGCGCCCGCGCCAGCAGCGTCTTGCCGGTGCCCGGCGGACCGCTCATCAGCACGTTGTGACCGCCGGCGGCGGCGATCTCCAGCGCCCGTTTCGCATGCTCCTGGCCGCGGATATCGCGCATGTCCGCCAGTGTCCCATCCACCCGGTCCTTGTCCACTTCCTCGGCGTGCGACTCGATCTCGATCAGCCCGTTGTAGTGGGCCACCAACTGCTGCAGCGAATCCACCGGCAGCACCGTCACATCGCGAACAACCCCGGCCTCGCGGGCGTCGATCAGCGGCACGTAGGCCACGTTGAAGCCCTCGTCCTGGCACACCGCCACCATCGGCAACACCCCATTGGCATGCCGCACCCCGCCGTCCAGCGAGAGTTCCCCCAGGAAGATCGCCCGCTCGTCGCGCAGTTCCACCTGTCCCGACGCGGCCATGATCCCCACCGCGATCGGCAGATCGTAGATGCCGCCTTCTTTGCGAACATCGGCCGGGGCCAGGTTCACCGTTATCCGCCGGTTCGGGAACTCCAGCCCGGCGTTCTTGATGGCCGCCCGCACCCGTTCCTTCGACTCCTGCACCGCGGCATCGGGCAGACCGACGATGTTGAACGCCGCCAACCCCCGGGAAATATCGACCTCCACCTCGACCGTCACTCCGTCGAGGCCCACCAGCGCGCAACTGTTCACCCGGGCAAGCATGGCGAGATTCTACTTCAACTCGCATCCGGCGCGATCTGTCCGGCTCGGCACCGGTCGGCCGTCGCCCGCTACCCGACTCCCAGCAAGGTCAGCCCGGCGATCCCCAGCAGGCTCACCGCCCCCACCGCCACCGACGCTCCCAGTCCCACGTAGAAGGGCTTCGGGCCCAATCCCCGCAGTTGGCGGATGCTCGTGCCCAGACCGACCCCGGCCATCGCGACCGCCAGGAACCGCTCCGCCCAGCGCATGATCTCGCCGGTCAGATCACCCCACGCCGCCGCGTCGAGAAGCCCGAAAGCGGAGCCCGATTCGAGCGTCGCATCCCCGACCGTCCGCACCACCGCCAGCGCCACAAAGCCCAGGATGAACAGCGGAAACAGGCCCAGCACGTCCACCTTCTCCACCGCCCCCCGGTCGCTCGCCGACAGCCGGTGGCACAGATAGCCCAGGAAGGGGATCGCAATCACCATGAAGAGATTGCGCACCAGCTTGGTCACGGTCGCCACGTCCAGCACCGTATCCCCGCCAAAGACCTGGCCGTGGATCAGCCCGGAGCCGGCCACCTGGGCGGTTTCGTGGATCGCCGTCCCCAGGAACCGACCGGCGCCGGCCGCGTCGTCGGCGAACAGCGCGTCCGCGAGGTACGGGTAGAACAACATCGCCACGATCCCGAACAAGGTGATGTTGGCCACGGCGTAGGCGGTTTCTTCATCCTCGGCCCCGATCACCGGCGCGGTGGCGACGATGGCCGTCGCCCCGCAGATGCTGGTGCCGACGGCGATCAGCACGCTCATCCGCCGCGGCAGCGCCAGCCGCTTGCCGAGCAAGTAGGTGATGAGCCCGGCCGCCGCGATGCAGAGCACGATCAGCGGGATCGCCACCGCCCCCACCTTCAGCGCCTCGCCGAGCCCCAGCCGGATCCCGAGCAGGATGATCCCCAGCCGCAGCACGCGGGCCAGGCTGAACTTGATTCCACTGTCGAACATCGCCGGCAGCC
>CAYYTN010000030.1:4319-7581 GCA_964474495.1 uncultured Chloroflexota bacterium | reverse complement strand
GCATTCCCCACGACCATCCCGAGCACGATGGCCAGCATGATCCCGGAGACCGGGCTCTTCTCGAACCCCAGCAGGTCCTTCCCGATCCAGCCGCTCGCCGCCAGCCCCAGCCAGGCCACCCCCGCGGTCAACGCCAGACCCGGCAACAGCGCCGGCGCCGCTGACATGCGTTCTCGCAAAGCTCCCCCCGGGGCGTTCGTCTAGGTCGCTCTCCGCACCCGCTGCTACCATTCGCCACCATCGCCGGCGGGCCGCGGACCCGGCGCATTATAGTCCCGGCCACGACCAAAGTCCCCGCCCGGAATTCCCTACCTACTCCATGGAAACAGTATGAAAACGGCCATCGGCATCGACCCGTCGTGGGTCCTCACCCACCCCACCGGAATCTGTGTCATGCAGCACGACGGCGACCGCTGGACGGTCGCTTCCACCGAAGCCGCGGTCATGGACATCCCCGCGATCCGCGCCGCGGTTCCGGAACCGTCCGGCCAGCCGGTCGCCGTCGCCGTCGACGCTCCGCTCTGGATTCCCAACGAGACCGGCATCCGCGAGTGCGACCGGCAGGTGGTCAGTCGCTACATCAACCGCAAGATCGGCGTCTACCCCTGCAATAGCGTCATCGCCGCCCGGCGTGGTTGGAAGACCGTCGACATCCGCGTGGCCCTCGAAGACGCCGGCTACGTCGAGGCCCCGGCCGCGGCCCCGGCCGTCTATTTCGAGACCTACCCGCACCCGGCGCTGGTCAACATGCTGGACCTCCCGGCCCGCCCCGAATACAAGAAGGGGCGCATCGCCGACCGCCGCAAGGGCCTCCGCCGGCTGGGCGAGCAGTTGCGCGACTACGCCGCCGCGAATGGGATCGACTTCCACGACGACGCCACATTGGCCGCGAACTGAAGATGGCCGAAGACCGCCTGGACGCGTTCGTCTGCGCGCTGATCGCCGCCCATTGGATGGACCTCGGCGAGGATGAGAACGAGATCATCGGCAGCCCCGGGCAGGGTCTCATGATCTTTCCTCGCGGCCGCTCCGCGGACTGACCCGCGCGGTCTCAACCGCTATTCGGCCCGGCACCCCCCGGTCGTGCCGCCGCGAGTTGGATCCGCAATCTGCTCGACCGTCGGGAGAATCCACCATGTCCCCACCGTCGCGCCGTTCCAACTGACGTAACCCTCGCGGCCGTCCGGCGACTCCAGCACAAACACCTGGTGTCCCTCAACGATCACCCGCGCCGTGATCACCGTCCCATCGCCCATCCCGATATTCAGCCGTAGCGCCCGGTGGCCCGCGTCGCCGCGTACCAGCAACCACCATTCAAGCGCCGGCGCGCCCTCCCGATCGAGATGGGCCACGGCGAACAGCCCCTCGGGCACACCGTCGACATCCAGATCGGCCAGCGAGTACGGGCCCAACTCGTACGCTGCCGCCGCCATCAAATCCTCCATCGCGCTCCAGCGCCCGTCCTCGACCCAGCGATCCATCACCCATTCCAGTCCTTTGCCCACGGCCAGGACCCGCCGACCGGAAGCCAGGAGGCCGTCCAGCCCTTCGGCCTCACCCGTGGACACCAGTGCTGCCAATTCGCTCCGCTGAAGGACGCCGAACGCATCCAGCACCGAGCCGTCAGCCAGCGCTCCGCCGAAGTTCGCCGCCAATTCCCCCCCCCCCCCCCCCCCCCCCCCGCTCCATCGCCGCTGCCAGGTAGTCATTCGCCGCCGGGTCATCGCTCAGCGCCGCGATCTGCCCCAGCCGGAAGTAGGCGAACGCCACCCAGTCCACTCCCAGGTCCTCGTCGCCGTCCAGCGACCCGCCGGTCACGGCCAGGAACCCGGGGGTCGCGGCCGCATAGTCGCCGCGCTCGAACGCCGCCTCCGCCCGGTTGAACCGATCGCGGGTCCCGATCGGCTCAGGCAGCAACGTCTGGCTGAGGGCGAAGCGCTGGCCGTCCCAGCCGTAAACCCAGGTCTGGATCGGATGCGGCAACAGTTTCGCGTCATAGATCCCGAACGCCGGGCAGGTCATCACGAACTCCCGGCCCACCGCGCCGTCCTGGAGCGTCCACGACGAAGGCTCGGCCCAGTATTCGACCGGCCACTCGAGCACGTTTTCCGGCCCGCCGTCGCGCCAGACAAAGGCGTCCAGGTAGTAGATGGTGGCGCTCGCGCCGCGCAATTCGGTTGAGAGCAACAGGTCCGCCCGGCCGTCTCCGTTCAGGTCATCCAGGCCGGCCACCTCCGGCACGCCCCTCCACCAGGGCGGCGAGTCGATCGGGTCGGCACCGGGCAGCGGAAAGCCGCGGTAGACCCCGTCGTAGCGGTCGAACCAGTAGGTCTCCAGCCCGTACCGGCCGAACGCCGCCACCGCCTCCAGTTCGTCGTCACCGTCCAGGTCCGCCACCCACAAGGCGTCGGGCCAGGGAGGCTCCTCCCAGTCCAGCGCCGGGAGTTGGGACAGCGCCGCGTTCAGCGCCGCCAGCGCCGGTTCATCTCGCGGACCGATCGCGTTCAGAAACTCGGAAACCGCACCCTCGAGGATGCCGCCCATAAGTTGGGCCCGATCCGCGTCGCCGGGGCCGACCAGATCGGCGGTGGCCATCTCAATGGCCTCGGCCAGCAATTCGGTCACACGCTCGGGAAGTTCCTCCGGGGCTATCGTTTGGGTTGGAGGCATCGTCGTGGCGGTGGGATTTGGGCTGGGGTTGGGCGGTGGCGGCGCCACGGGCGCCTTCGTTTCCACCGGGACTGCCGGGGGTAGCGCGGTGGGCGCCAGCGTGGGGGTCGGCGTGGGCGCCGCGACCGGCACGTCCGCCTCCACCACAACCGCCGCTGGTGTCGCCGTCGGCTCCAGCGGCGTTCCCCCGCCGGTTTCGGTCGAGGAGCGCTCGCAGGCGCCCCCGATCGGCAGGGCAATCGCGAGCAAGAATACGAGCGGCCCCCGACCCGACACACCGCCGGTGTGCCGTCTCTCACCTCTCTGCACACGCGCCTCCGGGTCCGTTTCCGTCCCACTTCTATTATCGGACCAGAACCTTGTCCCGCGCCAGAATCCGCGTCGACTCGAATTCTGACCGTCCCCCGCCTATCGAAGCACCGCGCTAATCGGCGGCGGCGCGGTTAAGATTGCGCCGGGTTTTCTCCCATCCTCACAGGAGCCACGTCTCCGCCCATGCTGCGTCGCCGGCTTTTCACCATCCTCGGCCTGATAGTCGCCCTGGCCGCCTTCGCCATCTACGTCGATGTCCCGGGCACCCCCGGCCTCCCCA
>CAYYTN010000030.1:0-4309 GCA_964474495.1 uncultured Chloroflexota bacterium | reverse complement strand
AGCGCGATCTGCGCGAACTCGAACTCAAGCGCGGCCTCGACCTGCAGGGCGGCCTGCACGTGGTCCTCCAGGCCGACCTGGCCCCCGGCGAGGAGATCGGCGACGGCGCCATGGACGCCGTCCGCGCCATCATCGAAAACCGCGTCAACGCCCTAGGCGTCGCCGAGCCGGTTATCCAACTCGAAGGCAACGACCGCGTCATCGTTGAACTGCCCGGCGTCAGCGATCCCGACGAGGCCATCAAGCTGTTCAAAGAAACCGGCCGGCTGGAGTTCCTGGGCAGTGGCTTCATTCCCCTCGAAGAAGAGACGGTTGTTAGCGCCGACGATCCCGGCATCGAACTGGTCATCACCGGCGCCGGACTCGACGACGCCCGGGTGGGCTTTGACCAGCTGGGCAGCCCCGAAATCCAGTTTCAAATCAAGCCCGAGGCCGCCGACCGCTTTGCCCAGTACACCGGTGACAACATCGACAGCTACCTCTCTATCGCGATCGACGGCCGAGTCATTCAGACCGCCGTCATCCGCGCCCAGATTTCGACCTCTGGCTCCATCAGCGGCTCGCTCACCTCGATCGAGGCCCGCAACGTCGCCATCCAGCTCCGCTACGGCGCCCTGCCGGTGCCGCTGCGCGTCGAGCAGAATCTCACTATCGGCCCGACCCTCGGCCAGGAATCCCTGGACCGCAGCGTCCGCGCCGGCATCGTCGGCGCCATCCTCGTCACGCTCTTCATGGTCGCCTACTACCGCCTCCCCGGCCTGGTCGCGGCCGTCGCCCTGGCCCTCTACACCGCCCTGGTCCTGGCGATCTTCAAGCTGATCCCGGTGACCCTCACCCTTTCCGGCATCGCCGGATTCATCCTTTCGGTCGGCATGGCCGTCGACGCCAACATCCTCATCTTTGAACGCAGCAAGGAAGAACTCCGCGGCGGGCTCACCCTGACGGCCGCCACCCAGATCGGCTTCAGCCGCGCCTGGAACTCGATCCGCGACTCGAACGTCTCGACCCTCATCACCTGCTTCGTTCTCTGGCAGTTCGGCACGGGCATCGTCCGCGGGTTTGCGCTCACGCTGGCGATCGGCGTCCTGGTCAGCATGTTCTCGGCCATCACCGTCAGCCGCACGCTGCTGCTGTTGCTGGTTCGCTGGCCGCGCCTGCGCAACGCCGCCCTTTTCGGCGTCGGCCGTATCAGCGGCGTCCGGGCCTAGCGCCATGTTCGACATCGTCCGCCGCCGCAACCTCTACTTCACCTTCTCCGGCCTGCTCCTGGCAGTCGCGATCGGCTCGCTGGCCATCTTCGGACTCAACCTCGGCATCGATTTCACCAGCGGCTCGCTGCTGCGCGTCGATCTTGGCGCCACCGCCGCCACCGACACCGTCACCAACCTGGTCTCCTCGGCGGGTTTCAGCGACGCCTTCGTGCAATCGGCCGGCGACACCAATGTCCTCATCCGCACCGAACCGATCGACATCCCCGAACGTAACCTCATCGAAGACGCCCTGCGCATCCGCTACCCCGCCGCCGAAACGCTTTCCTTCAACACCGTCGGACCGGTCATCGGCGCCGAACTCACCCGCAACGCCCTACTGGCCATCCTGGTCGCCTCGGCCGCCATCCTGCTCTACCTGACCTGGAGCTTCCGCAACGTCGAGTGGTCCTTCCGCTACGGCGTCGCCGCGGTCGCCACGCTGGTCCACGACTCCCTCATCCTGATCGGCGTCTTCTCGGTCCTCGGCAAGGTCGCCGGGGTCGAAATCGACTCCATGTTCGTCACCGCCGTCCTCACCGGCGTCGGGTTCTCGGTCCACGACACGATCGTGGTTTTCGACCGGATCCGTGAAAACCGCCGCCGCCACCGCGACTCCGGTTTTGAGGATGTCGTCAACTACAGCCTCAACCAGACCCTAGACCGCTCGCTCAACACCTCGCTCACCGCCGCCTTCGTCCTGGCCGCGCTCCTGATGCTCGGCGGCGAGACCATCCGCGAGTTCACCCTGGCGTTGCTGATCGGGGTCGTGATCGGGACGTACTCGTCGATCTTTATCGCCAGCTGCCTGCTGGTGGAGTGGGCCAACCGCCGCCTGCCCTGGACCGGCCGCCCGGCCTAGAGCCGGATGGCTCCCGGGGCGGCTCCCGTCGCGGCCGGCTCGTCTCCGGCCGCCTCGTCCGCCGGCTCGATGGCCGCGATTGCCTCGCCGTATTCCACATCCTCGCCATCCCCCACCAGGAAGCGAACCACCCGTCCCGCCTTCGGGGCGGCCAGCGCGTGATGCACCTGCAGCGAATCCACGTAGCCGATGGGGTCCCCGGCCGCGACCGAATCGCCCTCGGCCACCAGCGGCTGCTCGCCCTCTTCCAGCGCCCGCAAAAAGGTACCCACCCGATCCGCCAGCACCTCCGCCGGCCCCTCCGCGGCAGCCTCCCGGGGCTCGCCCGCGACGTCGCCGGCCACCATTCCCGGCGCGACCCGCACCCGGATTAGCTCGTCGCCCGACTCCACTTCCACTTCCTCGATATCCGTATTCCGAATCGCCTCCAGGATCGTCGCCAGATTCTCATCCAGCACCCGGTTCCATTCCGACCGTGAAAGCCGCGACTCCAACCTAGATGCGCTCCTGGTACTCGCCGTTGCGGGTATCCACTCGAACTTTGTCGCCCTGGTTCACGAACAGCGGCACCTGCACGACCAGTCCGGTCTCGGTCGTCGCCGGTTTGGTCGCCCCCGACGCCGTGTCCCCCTTGTGCCCCGGGTCGGTCTCGGTCACTTCCAGCGCCACCGACGGCGGGAACTGGGTCGAGATCGGGTTCTCTCCGTCCGTCACCACCTCGATCTCCAGGCCGTCGGTCAGGTACTGCACCATTTCGCCCAGCAAGTCCGCCGCCAGGTCCAGCTCTTCGTAGTTTTCCATGTCCATGAAGTGATAGCCGTTCCCGTCCGAATACAGGAACTGCACGTCCCGCGACTCGGTCCGCACGCGCTCGTAACGCCTGGTCGCCGGGAACGTCTTGGCGATCGTGGATCCCGAGGCGATATCCCGAATCTTCATATCCAGGATTGCCCCGCCGCGACCGATCTTGCGATGGTTGGCCTCCACCACGTGCACCAGTTTGTCGTCCATCCGCAGGACCATCCCGCGGCGGATCTCGTTCGCGTTCAGCAATTGCCCCTCCCGGGGTAGTTATCTCGGCGCCGCCGTCAGCACTTCCGCCCCGTCGGCGGTCACCAGCAGCAGGTCTTCAATTCGCACCCCGCCCCAGTCGGGCAGGTAGATTCCCGGCTCAATCGAGTGCACCATACCCGCCTCCAGCGTATCCGTGGCGGTTTCGGCCAGCCGCGGGGCCTCGTGCACGTCGATTCCCACTCCATGCCCGGTGCCGTGGCCGAAGTATTCGCCGTAGCCCGCTTCCGCGATCACCGCCCGCGCCAGCGCGTCCACCGCCCGGCCACCCATCCCCGCCGCCACCCCGGCGATCGCCGCCTCCTCGGCCTCCAGCACAATCGCGTAGATCTCGTCGAAGCGCGCCGTGCGACCCCCCGGGCAGAACGTCCGGGTGATGTCCGAGCAGTAGCCGTCCAGCACCCCACCGATATCCACCACCACCGGCTCGCCGGCCCTCACCACGGTGTCATCCGGGAGGTGATGCGGCATCGCCCCGTTGGCCCCCGTCGCCACGATCGCGTCGAAGGATGTCTTCTGCGCCCCGAGCGTCCGAAACTCATGCTCGATCTGCGTCGCCACGTCCCGCTCCCGCGCGCCCGTCACCAGCACCCGCTCCACCATCGCCAGCACGTCGTCGGCCATCGCGATCGCCCGCCGCATGATGGTCAGCTCGTGCTCGTCCTTAATCAGCCGCAGCGTCTCCACCATCCCCGGCGTCGCCACCAGGTCGATTCCCTCGCCCAGGCGCTCGCTCAAATCCTGGAACGCCGCCACCGTGGTCGTCCCCGGGTCGAAGCCCAGGCGTCGCACGCCGCTTTCGGTCACCGTCGCCGCCACCTGCTCCAGGATCGGGCCGGTATGAATCACGATCTCGTAGTCAGGCGCCTGCAACCCGGCCTGCTCGGTGTAGCGGCCGTCGGTGATCAGTACCCTTCGCTGCGGGGTGACCAGCAGCATGCCGGCCGATCCGGCGAAACCGCTCAGGTAACGCCGGTTCGACTCGGTCCCGGCCAGCAGGCCGTCGATCCCGGCCGCCGCGAACCCGGCCACCAGCCGCCCCACCCGGTCCATTATCGGCGGCCTAGCGGAGGTAGCGTTCGACATTTCGCTCATGTTCGTCCAGCGTCTCCGCGAAGGCATGCGAGTC
>CAYYTN010000029.1:9368-14950 GCA_964474495.1 uncultured Chloroflexota bacterium | reverse complement strand
ACGAGGAGGGCATCCCGACGCGGGACGCCGTCATCGCCCAGGGCCTGGGCGAATTCGCCGACGAGATCGAGTCGGTGGTCGCCTAGGGGATATTCGAATGCCGGGCGCGGGTTCCGGCTGAATCGAACCGACCGATCGGGGAGGGGCTTCGCGGGAAGTCTCTCCCCGGTTTTCTGGGGCGCGATTCTGGTGATGGCCCGGCTTGACGCTCCGGTGGGGGTTGGGTAGCGTTTCGCTACTCAGAGAGGCCGTTCAGGAGGCCCGGTCAGGATTCGCAGGCAGCCGGTAGAACGGCACGGAATCCGCCCGACCGGCCGGCCGCATTCACCACCAGGGGGTCACATGCCAAACGGGTATACCGGCAAAGTTCTGCGGGTCAATCTATCCACCGGCGACATCGGCATTGAAGAGCACGACGACGCCTTCTACCGGCGCTACGGCGGTGGGGCGGGGATCATCGCCCACAACCTGCTGAGCGAAGTGCCGCCCGACGCCGACGCCCTGGGACCCGACAACAACTTCATCGCCGCCGCCGGGGTGCTCACCGGCAACCCGCTCGGTGGCAGCGGCCGCAACGCCTTCGGCGGCAAATCGCCGCTGACCGGCGGCTTCGGCGAGGGCGACGTCGGCGGTTACTTCGGCGCCGAGCTGAAGCGCGCCGGCTGGGACGCCGTCATCGTCAGCGGCGTTGCCGACCGGCCGGTCTACGTCGCCATCGACGACGACAAGGCGGAGATCAAGGACGCCGGCGGCGTCTGGGGGATGACCACCGGCAATACCGAAGACGCCCTCCGCGAGGAGCTCGGTGACAAGAAATATCGCTTCGCCGTCTGCGGCCCGGCCGGCGAGAAACTCGTCCGCGTCGCCTGCGTGATCGTCGACAAGAACCGCGCCGCCGGCCGCACCGGGCTCGGCGCCGTGATGGGCTCGAAGAAGCTGAAGGCGATCGCCGTGCGCGGCAGCGAAAACGTCACCGTCGCCGATCCCGACACTACCCGCGAGATGGCCCGCTGGGTCTCCCAGGCCTGGAAAGAGCGCGCAGGCGGCCTGCAGCCTTTTGGCACCGCCGCCGGGGTCAAGGCCCTGCACGACTTCGGCGGCCTGCCCACCCACAACTTCGAACTCGGGCACTTCGACGGCTACGAAACCCTGACCGGACACCACATGGCCGAGACCATCCTGGTGGGCAACGACACCTGCTACGCCTGCCCGATCCGCTGCAAGCGCGAGGTCGAGGTCACCGATGACGACCGCTTCGACGTCTCGCGTGAGTACGGCGGGCCGGAATACGAGACCATCGGCGCCGTCGCCAGCAACTGCGATGTCGACGACATCAACGCCACCGCCCGTGCCAACCAGATCTGCAACGAGTACGGCATGGACACCATCGGCGCCGGCATGTGCGTCTCCTCGGCGATGGAATGGTGGGAGAAGGGGCTGATCGACGCCGGCGACACCGGCGGCCTGGAGATGAGCTTCGGCAGCGCCCACGCCATGGTCACGATGCTGCAGCAACTCGCCGATCGCGAAGGTTTTGGCGATGTCATCGCCGAGGGCGTGCTGCGGGCGGCGAAGGCCGTCGGCGGCGGCGCCGAGGAAGAGGCCCTGACCATCAAGGGCCAGGAACTCCCCATGCACGAGCCCAAGTTCAAGGTGACGCTCGGCATCGGCTACGCGGTCTCGCCGACCGGCGCCGACCACAACCACAGCACCCACGACACCCTCTTCGGCGGCGACGGCTGGAATCTCGACCGGGCCAAAGGCTGGGGCGTCACTGGGCCGCTGGAGGCCGACGAAGAGAGCCCCGAGAAGTACGGGCTGGCCTTCCACCAGAGCAATTTCCGCTGGGCCCAGAACGCGCTCGGAATGTGCGCCTTCCTTCCGTGGGACCCGCACCACCTGGTTGACATAACAAGCGCGGCCACCGGCTGGAAGTATTCGCAGATGGAGTACCAGGCGCTCGGCCAGCGCGTCCAGACCATGGCTCGGCTCTACAACACCCTGGTCGGCTTCACGGCCGCCGACGACACCCTGCCGCCCAAGTTGTTCCGGGCCTTTGAGTCCGGCCCGCTGGAGGGCTACGAGTACCCCCGCGAATGGTGGGAACAGGGCAAGAAGGTCTACTACAGCCTGATGGGCTGGGGGCAGGACGGCGTGCCGACCCGCGAGGGCCTGATGGGCCTCGGTCTCAGCGAGTTCGTCGACAAGGTGCCGGCGGTCGCATAGCGATTGAGATTGACCCGGCCGGCGCGATCCCGCGCCGGCCGGTGACCATCGCTATCTAGTCGCGATCGGCCCCGGTCGGCCAGGGATCGGTCAGCATCAACCCCTGCTGGCGCGAGGTCAGGTAGGGTGTGCAGCCCGGATGGCCGCGGAACTCCTCGAAGTAGTCCGGGATCGATCCGCCGGCGTCGTCGATGGCCTTCTGCAGCAGTTCGGCCACCACGTCCGGGTGGTCATCGGCGAGGTTGTTCAGCAGGTCCGGGTCGTCGGCCAGGCGATACAGCAGCGGTTCCTCGCCCCAGATCGTCACGTTGCACCACCACTCGTCGGTGATCGTGGTTATTAGCGTGCCCCAGGCAATCGTCACATAGTCGCGGTGTGACGGGCCGTTCGCCAGCGCCGCCGGCCAGATGTCCTGCCCCTCGGTGGGGCTGTCCACCCCGGCCGCCGCCAGGATCGTGGCCGCTGTGTCGGTGTTGGTCACGAAGCCGTCGTAGCTCTGGCCGGCGCCCGCGCCCGAGGGGTGGCGCACCAGCAGCGCCAGGTCGGCCACCGCCCGCGTCAACGGGTGGCCCTGCTTGCTCACCAGGCCCTTTTCGGCCGGTCCCAGTCCCAGGTTGTGGCCGTGATCCGAGGCCACGATCACCATGGTGTCGTCAAGTTGACCGGTCAGGCGCAGGGAGTCCATGAAATGCCCGAACCAGCGGTCCACGAAGGTCACGTTGCCCGCGTAGTTGGCCTGGCAGCGCTTGAGTTCCTCGGGAGTGAACACGCCTTCGTAGGTGGCGTAGAGCGACTGGATGATATGAGGGACCTCGTCGCCGCTGTCGTCGTAGAGGCGGCGGTACATCTCCGGGGGCTCCCAGGGCTCGTGGGGATCGAAGGAGTCGACCACCAGGAAGAACGGGTCGGCATCGACGTTCTCGGCCAGCCAGCGCGATGCCTCGCGGAAGAGGGCGGCGGGGAAGAAGTCCTCCTCATCGCGGCGCGGCTGGACGTTCTTCAGGTACTGGTCGAAAAACGGGATCGGCCGGTGGAGCGGCGGGAAGTGCTCCGGGATAACGCGCTCGATTGTCCCGTCCGGCAGGGGCGGGCCGGATCGATACTTGTCGGTCTCCTGGCCGCGGATCCACTGCCACTCGTCGAAACCGCGGTGGAAGTTCTTCGACGGCTTCATCTGGTGGTAGACATCGGTAAAGAGCGCGGTCCGGTAGCCGGCCGCGCTCAGCAATTCGGAAATCGTGTCCTGCTCCTCCGGGATCGGCCCCCAGCCGGGCGCGGCGAACGGAAAGTCGCCCTTCAGCGGTCGGTGGTTGGCAAACGGGAAGGTGCGCTGCCCGGTGTGGATGGCGCGGCGGAAGGGCAGCGTTGGCAGGGCCTCCGGGAAGGCCCGGTCGAAGCGCATCGCCTCAGCGGCGAAAGCGTCGAAATTGGGCGTCTGGATCCAGTCATTGCCGTAGGCGCCGATGTGGTCCTTGCGCAGCGTGTCGAAAACAACCAGTACGACGTTCATGGCTCGCTCCTGCCTGTCGCGGGATCACTTCCCCCGGGGCGCCTACGGTAACGAATGCAGCGGGCGCGGGCCACGTTGTCCCCGCCGGAGGCGCAAGAAAGCCGTCGTGGACGGCCTAGAAATCGACGTCGTAGCGCAGCAGGCGGGTGTTGATGAGGGTGACGACGCCGATGATGAGGAACAACACGAAAGACATGGCCGACGCATAGCCCATTTTCAGGTACTCGAAGGCATTGGAGAATACGAGCAGCACAACGGTCACCGTGCTGTCTACCGGCCCGCCGGTCAGGGCGCTGGTGTTCTCACCCACCATCGTCATGATCATCACCTGGATGAACATCTGCAGGGCGCCGATGAAATAGACGATGACGACAAAGAAGGTGGTCGGGGCCAGGAGCGGGAAGGTGATCCGGAAGAACTGTGAAACCCGCCCCGCGCCGTCGATTTCGGCCGCCTCATAGAGATGCCCGGGAATGCCCTGCAAACCGGCCATGTAGATGACCATGTTCAGTCCCATGTTCTTCCACACGCTCAGCAGGATGATCGACAAGAGTGCTGTGTCCTGGCTCCTGAGCCACTTGATCCGGGGTATCCCGAGGGTCTCGAAGATGTCGTTGAAAAGGCCGAGTTGCACGTCGTAGAACCAGAGCCAGATCAGAGAGACCGCTACGAATGAACTCACCACCGGCATGTAGAACATGGCGCGAAAGCTGTAGATGCCGCGGACGCTGCGGTTGACGAGCATCGCCAGCAGCAGCGAGGTGACTACGCCGGTCGGGACGGTGGCGAAGGCGAATGCCAGGGTGTTGCGGATAGCCGCCGGATAGCGATTGTCCTCCAGCAGGTTCGCGTAGTTGCGCATTCCGACCCACTTCGGCGCCGACATCAGGTCATAGTCGGTGAAGCTGTACCAGAGCGCGCCGAAAATGGGGAGCACGACGAACGCGACGATGAAGAGTATGGACGGGGCAACGAAGAAGTAGCCCGCCAGGCCGCCGCGGTTGCCGAAACCCTTCGATTTGCGCGGTTCGATTAGTTCTTCAGTAACTGCCATCGCGTCCCCCGATGCGGCCTTCGACGACCCGTCCCACGTTCTGCTGCCCCTCATTGGGGTCCCGGGTCCACCCTCCGGCACGGCTGCGCAATACTAGCACCCGGGCACCGCCGCCGCGAGACGATGAAGGCCGCCGCGGCTATTCGGCGCGGGCGTTGGTCTCGGTCTGGGCCGCATGAAGCTGGTCAGGGGCTATTCGGCGCGGGCGTCGGCCTCGGCCAGCACTTCGTCCAGCATCTCCGCGGCATCGCGGATGAACGTGCCGCAATCCACCGTGATCAGGCCCGACTCGCGGGCGGCGCTGCGCTCCGCCGTCGAACTCACCGGGTGGCCCAGCAGGTCCTTGCAGATGGTCGAGCCGTGCCGCTCCTCGAAGCGCTCCACCAGGCGGTTCACGACCCACTCGGTCGTCGCCCGGGCTTCGGCGTCATCGCCGCGCCGCCAGCCGTGCTTCATCCCCGCCGCCATGATCGCCCCGGTCAGCGCCCCGCAGACGTCCCCGCGCCCGCCCAGTCCGCCGCTGAACCCGGCGCCCAGCCCGAACGCCGCGTCCCGGTCCAGGCCCAGGTCCCCGGCAAAAGCGCCGAGCACCGATTGCGAGCAAGAGAATTTCTGCCCGTGCAGATCGTCCGCCAGGTCAGCTCGATTCAAGTTTTCAGCCCTCCTCCGGACGGGTTCGCTTCCGCGATCGCCCGCCCCGGCGCCGTCGATGCGATTGTGATCTTGCGCTACGTGGCAGTTGCGGCAGATTGATGTGCCGTCACTACTTTATGATGCTGAGCGCGGAGTTGC
>CAYYTN010000029.1:4819-9358 GCA_964474495.1 uncultured Chloroflexota bacterium | reverse complement strand
GAGCACGGTCCGGCCTATTCTCGAGGAGACGAGTATTGGGCGAACCGCCGATGATCACCGTTGATGGGAACGAAGGGGTGGCGTCCGTTGCCTATCGGCTGACTGACATGGCGGTCATCTACCCGATCACCCCGTCATCGCCGATTGGCGAACTGGCGGACGACTGGGCCTCCCGCGGCCAGGTCAACCTCTGGGGCACAACACCCGAAATCGTGGAAATGCAGTCCGAGGCCGGCGCCATCGGCAGCGTTCACGGGGCCCTCCAGGCCGGCGCCCTGTGCACCACCTTCACGGCCTCCCAGGGCCTCCTGCTGATGATCCCGAACATGTACAAGATCGCCGGCGAGCTGACGCCGCTGTGCATCCACGTCGCCGCCCGCACGGTCTCTACCCACGCCCTGTCGATTTTCGGCGACCACTCCGACGTCATGGCCTGCCGGCAGACCGGTTTCGCCATGCTGGCGTCCAGTTCGGTCCAGGAGGCTCAGGACCTGGCCTGCGTCGCCCACGTCGCTACGCTGGAATCCCGCGTGCCGATCCTGCACTTCTTCGACGGCTTCCGCACCTCCCACGAAGTCGCCAAGATCCATCCGCTCAGCGACGACGACCTGCGCGCGATGAGCGACCAGGGCCTGGTCGACGCCCACCGCCGCCGGGCGCTGACGCCCGACGCTCCACAATTGCGCGGCACCGCCCAGAATCCCGATACCTTCTTCCAGGCCCGCGAGGCCGCCAACCCGTACTACGAAGCCTGCCCGGGTGTCATCCAGGCGGCCATGGACCGCTTCGCCGGCATCACCGGCCGGCGGTACGACCTGGTCGAGTACGTCGGGCATCCCGAGGCCGATCGCGTGATCGTCGCCATGGGCTCCTCCACGCAGACCATCGACCAGACCGTCCAGCGGCTCAGCGAAGAGGGCGAAGAGAAGGTCGGCGTCATCAAGATCCGGCTCTACCGCCCCTTCCCGAAGCACGCTTTCATCGACGCCCTCCCGAAATCGGTCAAAAAGATCGCCGTGCTGGATCGCACCAAGGAGCCCGGCGGCGCCGGCGAGCCGCTGTACCTGGACGTCGTCGCCACGCTGGGCGAGGCGGCCGCCATGGGCGACCTGTCACTGGAGCGCATGCCGCTGGTGAGGGGCGGGCGCTACGGCCTGTCATCCAAAGAGTTCAACCCGGCCATGGTCAAGGGCGTCTTCGACGAGCTCGCCACCGACGCGCCCCGCAACAACTTCACCATCGGCATCAATGACGACGTCACCCACAGCTCGATCACCTACGACCCCGACTTCAACATCGAGTCCGATGACATCGTCAAGGCGGTCTTCTTCGGGCTTGGCTCCGACGGCACGGTCGGCGCCAACAAGAACACGGTCAAGATCATCGGTGAGGAGACCGACGAGTACGCCCAGGCGTACTTTGTCTACGACTCCCGCAAGGCCGGCGCGGGCACCATCTCGCACCTGCGCTTCGGTCCCCGGCCGATCCGCTCCGCCTACCTGATCCGCCAGGCCAATTTCGTCGGCGTGCACCAGTGGGTTTTCCTGGATCGCATCGACATCATGGAATACACACGCCCCGGCGCCACCCTGCTCATCAACTCGCCCTATGGGGCGGATGAGACCTGGGACCGGCTCTCGGTCGACGTGCAGGAAGAGATCATCGCGAAAGAGTTGAAGCTCTTCGTCATCGATGCCTACTCGGTCGCCCGCGACGCCGGCATGGGCAGCCGCATCAACACGATCATGCAGACCTGCTTCTTCGCGATCTCCGGCGTCCTGCCGCGCGAGGAGGCCATCGCCCACATCAAGACCGCCATCGAGAAGACCTACGGCCGGCGTGGGCCCGACGTCGTCAGCCGCAACTTCGCCGCCGTCGACCAGAGTCTCGCCAACCTGCACGAGGTGGCGGTGCCCGACGCCGTGACGACCCGCCGACAGCGTCCGCCGACGGTGCCGGAAGAGGCACCCGACATCGTCCAGCGACTGACCTCGGTGATGCTGGAGGGCAAGGGCGACCTGCTCCCGGTCAGCGCGTTCACCCCCGACGGCACCTGGCCGGTGGCCACCACGCAGTGGGAAAAACGCAACATCGCCCTCGAGGTGCCGATCTGGGATCCGCCGCTGTGTATCCAGTGCAACAAGTGCGCCTTCGTCTGCCCCCACGCCGCCATCCGGGCCAAAGTCGTGGAGCCCGACGAACTGTCCGGCGCGCCTGATTCATTCCGCGATGACGACTACAAGGCGCGGGACTTCCCCGGCTTCAAGTACGTGTTGCAGGTGGCGCCCGAGGATTGCACCGGCTGTTCCATGTGCTACGAAGTCTGCCCGGCCGAAGACAAAGAGAATCCCGGCCACAAGGCCATCAATATGATTTCTCACGATGAGGTGGTCGTCGCCGAGCGCGCCAACTACGACTACTTCCTCGATCTACCCGAGATCGACCGTTCGCAACTGCGCCGCCTCGATGTAAAAGGCTCGCAGTTACTGTTGCCGCTGTTCGAGTATTCCGGGGCCTGCGCCGGTTGTGGCGAGACCCCCTACATCAAACTGCTCACCCAGCTGTTCGGCGACCGCATGCTGATCGCCAATGCCACCGGTTGCTCGTCGATCTACGGCGGCAATCTGCCCACCACGCCCTACACCTTTGACGCCGAAGGCCGCGGGCCGGCCTGGAGCAATTCGCTCTTCGAGGACAACGCCGAGTTCGGCGCCGGCTTCCGGCTGGCGGTGGACAGCAACCGACGCAACGCGGAACAGCTTGTCGAGCGGCTAGCGCCGGAGATCGGCGCCGACCTGGCCCGCGAACTGATCGAGGCCGACCAATCCGACGACGCTGCCATCGACGCCCAGCGCGGTCGCGTCGAGGATCTGCGCAAGCGGATCGCCAAGATCGACGACCCCGCGGTCGCTTCCCTGGCGGAAGTCGCCGACTACCTGGTCGAGAAGAGCATCTGGATAATCGGCGGCGACGGTTGGGCCTATGACATCGGCTTCGGCGGACTCGACCACGTTATGGCCATGAATCGCAACGTGAATATCCTGGTCCTCGACACCGAGGTCTACTCCAACACCGGCGGCCAGCAATCCAAGGCCACCCCACTCGGGGCGGTCGCCCGCTTCGCCGCCGCCGGCAAAACAACCGGCAAGAAGGACCTCGGGCTGATGGCCATGAGCTACGGCCACGTCTACGTCGCCAACGTCGCCATGGGCACCAGCGATGCCCATACGGTCCGCGCCTTCCAGGAGGCCGAAAGCTACCCGGGCGCGTCGCTCATCATCGCCTACAGCCACTGCATCGCCCACGGCTACGACATGCGCGACGGGCTCACCCAGCAGCGCCTGGCCTCCGAGAGCGGCGTCTGGCCGCTCTACCGGTTCGACCCGCGGCGCATCCAGCAGGGCAAGCCGCCGCTGCAACTGGATTCCCGCCCGGCCTCGATACCGGTCGAGGAGTACATGCGGAACGAGAACCGCTTTACGATGGTGAAGAAGACCAATCCGGAAGTCTACGAACGGCTCCTGGGGCTGGCCCAGCAGGGTGCCGACCGGCGCACAGCGCTCTATCAACAGATGGCCGAAATCACCTACGGCGACGCCGAAAACGGGGAAGCCGGCTAGATTTTCGGGCAGAATGAGCGGCGCGCCCGACCACCGAAGGCGACCGCGCGGATAGAACGGCGAAACCCTCATGGCTGCTGACGATGCCCCGACCCGGCCCGTGCCCTACCGGCCGCCGCGGCGCGAAGAAGCGGAGCTACTGGCCCGCGCCGAAGCCTTCTACCGGGAGTTGGACGGCCGCCGCAGCGTCCGCGAATTCAGCCCCCGGGGAGTGCCCCGGGAGGCCATTGAACTGGCCATCCAAACCGCCTCCACCGCCCCTTCCGGCGCCCATCGCCAGCCCTGGCGTTTCGTGGCCATCGACGACCCGGCGATCAAGACCAGGATTCGGCTCGCGGCCGAAGCGGAGGAGCGCCGCAACTACGGCGAGCGCATGACTGACGAGTTTCGCGCCGCCGTCGCCCCCCTGGGGACCGGCCCCGAGAAGCCGTTCCTGGAGATCGCGCCCTGGCTGGTGGTGGTGTTCGAGCAGCCGGTCCTGATCGACCCCGACGGCTCCCGGCGACCCAACTACTACGTCCGCGAAAGCGCCGCGCTCGCCTGCGGGATGTTCATCGCCGCCCTGCATCACATGGGCCTGGCCACCCTGCCGCATACGCCGAGCCCGATGGGATTCCTGCGCGAGATCTGCGGACGGCCGGAGAACGAGCGCGCCATGCTGCTGTTCCCGGTCGGCTATCCCGCCGACGATGCGACGGTCCCCGATTTGCAGCGAAAGTCCCTCGACGAAGTGGCGGTGTGGAATCCTCCGGCCGAGCCGAACGATTGAGAGCCGCTACCATCGGCGCCAACCCCGCCCGGCCGACCTCGCCAGTTCAGGAGTAGCCCTTTGAACGCCGCAGAACCCGCCCGCCCGATCGTCGTCGACTCGCACAACGACACCATCGTCGGCCTGTTGCGGCGCGGCGGCGAGAGCATA
>CAYYTN010000029.1:0-4809 GCA_964474495.1 uncultured Chloroflexota bacterium | reverse complement strand
CGCGCCGCGCCGCCCGAACCCCGAGGGTGCCATCGCGTTCACCCGCGGCCCGCTGGACAGCACGGCGCCACCGATCCAACTGAACTTGCCCAAGTTGCGGGCCGGTGGGATCGACGTGGCCTATTTCGCGGTCGATGTCACCTGCGCCCGCAACAATCACCTGGCCTACGCCCTGGACGGCATCGGCTGGTTCCTGGAAGAAGTCGCCGCCCACTCGGACCAGATCGCCATCGCCACCACCATCGGCGAGATTCGCCAGGCCAACGCCGACGGGAAGATCGCCGCGGTGCTGGCGGTCGAGAACTCCGAAGTCCTCGAGCGCAGCCTGCCGGTGCTGTCGGCGCTGTACCGGCTCGGCGTCCGCTCGCTGACCCTGACCTGGAGCTATCGCACCTGGGCCGCCGACGGCGAGCAGGCATCTCAGAGCGGCGGCGGGCTCACCCGCTTTGGGCGCGACCTGGTGAGCAAGTTGAACGAACTGGGCATGCTGGTCGACATCTCGCATATCAGCGACGCCGGGTTCTGGGATGTGATCGACGCCAGCGCCGCGCCGGTCATCGGCACCCACAACTGCTGCCGGGCGCTCTGCGAGCATGGCCGCAACCTGACCGACGACCAGATCCGCGCCCTGGCCGCCACCGGCGGCGTCGTGGGGATCACCTTCGTCGAGCCCTTTGTTCACCCCACCGCCCCAACCTTCGACCTGCTCCTCGACCACATCCAGCACCTGGCCGACGTGGGCGGAATCGACTGCGTTGGCCTGGGATCGGATTTCGACGGCGGCGGCGAACTGCTACCCGACGCCACCCACTTCCCGCGAATCGCGGAGGGCCTCAGCGAGCGCGGCTGGTCCGATGGCGATCTCGAGAAGCTGCTCGGCCTGAACCACCTGCGGGTGTTCGCGGCCGTTTGCGGTTGAGCCCGCTGATCGGGAGTCCGCGCCGGCCATCGCCGCCCCGCCGCAAGCTGGCGGTGGCGAGCAGCGCGACAGGCGGCCCGTCCGCGCCCATAATCGGTGCCGGGATTGGCCTTCCTCGCCGGTTCCGATAAGACTATGCAATACCACAAGACCGCCAGCCCATCCGGTGGAGGACGTATCGCCATCAAGTTCAAGTTTCGACGAGCCCCGCGAATTCTGTCCGCGGCCCTGATCCTGGCGGCCGTCGCGCTGTTGGCGGTCGCCTGCAACGGCGATCCCGCGCCCGCACCGGCCGCCGAGGCCGCACCGGCGGCCACCGCCACGCCGATCCCGCCCCCCCCCGTCCCGCCCACCCCGGTCCCGCCGACTCCCACTCCTGAACCGGCGCCCCCGCCCCCCACCGCCACCCCCGAGCCAACCGTCGCCCCGGCCCCTTCCGGCCCTCAGGGGCTGGCGCTGGTCGAGAAGGCCACCGTCCAGATCGTCGCCCAGGGCACCTTCTCCGACCCTTCCGGGCAGGCCGTCACCCAGGCCGGGGCCGGCTCCGGTTTCATCATCAGTGAAGACGGCCTGGTCGTGACCAACAACCACGTCGTCACCGGCGCCGCCACGCTCAACGTCTTCGTGCCCGACTGGCGTGAGCCGGTCAACGCCCGGGTCGTTGGCGCCAGCGAGTGCGCCGATCTCGCGGTGATCCAGCTTCCTCCCGGGAACTATCCGTTCCTGGAATTCCACGAGGGTCCCCTGGCGATCGGCACGACGATCTTCGCGGCCGGCTACCCGCTGGGCGAGCCAGAGTACGCGCTGGTGGCCGGCATCATCGCCAAGCTTGACGCCGACGGCGAATCCAGCTGGGCCTCGGTTGACCAGGTCCTGCAGCACGACGCCGCCGTCAGCCCGGGTAACAGCGGCGGGCCGCTGGTGACGGAAGCCGGCGACGTCGTCGGCATCGTCTATGCCGGCCTGCTGGAGTTCAACCAGTTCTTCGCCGTCGGCCTCGAACAGGCCCTGCCGGTGCTGGATCAACTGATCGCCGGCAACAACGTCGATTGGATCGGCATCAACGGCGAAGCCTTCGTCGGGCAGGGCTTCAGCGGCCTCTGGGTCGCGTCGGTGGAGTCCGGCTCCCCGGCTGATGCAGCCGGCATCCTGCCCGGCGACTTCATCGTTGAGATGGAACGCCTGCCGCTCGGCGACGACGGCACCATGCGCGACTACTGCGACGTGCTGCAGACCCGCGGCGGCGATCGCACCATGCAGGTGAAGTTGATCCGCCTCGATACCGGCGAGACCCTGGAAGGGCAGATCAACGGCCGGCCGCTCGTTTCCATCGGCGATGTCAGTGCCGCCGAGGAAGCCGAGGCTCCCGCCGATCAGCCCGGCGCCCCGGCCGTCCCCGATACCGAATACGTGAGCGTGGTCGACGACACCGGCCGAATCTCGGTCACCGTCCCGGCCGCCTGGGAGCTCAACACCGCGCCGCTCGGCGATACCCCGGACATCGAGACCGCTCCCGACCTCGCCGCGTGGGACACCAACTTCACCTCGGATCCGCTGGTCGCCTCGGCTCCCGGCATCGCCGTATCGATGCTGGATTCCGCCGACGGCTCGGAGATCACCGACGAAGACCTGCTGATCCACATGGAGTTCAACCCCGGCTACGAGAATTGCTTCTTCGACCAACAGCAGCCCTACAGCGACGCGCTCTACACCGGGTACATCGCGGTATACACCTGCACCAACGGAGCGGTCCTAGAGATCCTGGGAGCCACCGAGGACAGCAATCCGGTCTACATCGCCAGCATCATCAGCTTCGCCTTCACGCCGGCCGACGCCGAGGCCGTCCAGGGGGTATACGCCTCCTTCGTCATGTTCACCCAGGCCGAACTCGACGGCGACGATGTCGCGGACGACCCGCCGGTGGAAGAGCCCGATAGCCAGTACGTGATGACCACCGACGACAGCGGTCAAATCGTGGCGAGCTTCAGCCGGGACTGGGGCACCGACGGCACATCGTTGGAGTCCGCCCCGATGCTGAACGCCGCGCCGGACATCGACGCCTGGATGGCGCTGGTGTACGGCCCGGGACCGGCCGCCGATACGACCGGCATCATGATCTACGCGCTGTTCGGGGATCCCGGAGATTCGGTCAGCGACGCGGACCTGGAAGCGATCCTGGACGCAACGGTGCTGCCGCCCGGCTGCACTCCGGGGGGGCGTTTCCACTATGCCGACCCGCTATACGGCGGGAGGGTGCTGGAATCCAACTGCGGCGGCGAGACCAAGTACACAGTTCTCGCCGTGTATGAGATGGAGAGCCCCACCTACATCGTGGTGATTCGGAGCGTGACCCGGTCCGACGCCGACCGCGACCACCTCCAGGAGTTCTACGACACCTTCATCGTGTACGCCGATGAGACCTCCGACAACGGCGTCGCCGACACCCCGCCGCCCGATGACGGGGCCAACGTCCCCGGCGGCGTGGTCGAGGTCTGGGACGACACGTTCACGATCTACTCGGAGGTCCCCCAGCCCTGGGAGGCCGAAACCATCCCGGCGGATGGGACCCCGATGATCAATTCGGCGCCCAATCTCACCAACTGGTTCGGCAGCGCGGCCGGCGATATCGACCGGCATTCACCGCCCTACCCGAGCGCCGGCCCGGGCGAATTCAACGCGGATGTCGCCGGCATCTTCATCACGCTCCGCTCCTCCGGGGGAGCCGACGTTGACGCCGAATACCTCTCCGCCTTCCTCGACGCCGAACCCTATCCGGGCGAATGCTCGTACGAGGGGCGCAAGTTCTTCGAAGGCGACGGCCTCTCCGGCCAGTTCGACGAATCGGTCTGCTTGCCCTCCGGGACCCACCGGGTCTACGCCCTGCTGCACCTCGACTACCCGGGGCTGATCATCTGGATTGAAGCCGTCACGGTGTCCGCCGACGACGAACTGGCCTTGATCCACTTTCTGTCGCGGCTGACCATCCTCATCCCGGTGGAATAGTGGCGTGCGGGCAGTCCTGGTGGAGGCAGCGCGCTCGGGATCGGCGACGGGAGAAGCGGGTTACGGCGAGAGGGGGCGCGAGTGATCGTTGACCGGCCCCGCCCCGGCATCGTTCGGCTGACGCTGAACCGCCCCGACGTACTCAACGCGATCGACTGGCAGACCCTGGCCGAGTTGGAGGCCGAGATCGAGAAGGCCGAGGCCGACCCGACCGCGCGCGCCCTGGTCGTCACCGGGGCCGGCGATCGCGCTTTCTGCTCCGGCGCCGACCTCAACATCGTCCGCGACCTGGACGGCGATGCCATCCGCGAATGGGCAATCGCCGGCCACCGGGCCTTCGGACGGCTCGCCGGCAGCCGCCTGCCCAGCGTGGCCGCCGTCCACGGATACTGCCTCGGCGGCGGACTCGAACTCGCCCTCAGCTGCGACCTGCGCCTGGCCGCCGCCGAGGCGGCGTTCGGCTCTCCGGAGTTGCAGCACGGCTGGATCCCCGGCTGGGGCGGCATCCCGATGCTGAGCCGCATTGTCGGCGAAGGCCGCGCCCGCGACATCGTGATGACCGGCGAACGCCTGGTTGCCGAAGACGCCTGGCGGATCGGTCTCTGCCGAGAGCCCGTGCCGGTGCGCGAACTCGAGGCCGCCTCGCTGGACCTGGCCGAGCGAGTCGGGGCGCTGAAGCCGGTCGCCCTGGAGGCGTTGAAGGCGATGCTGCCGGGCGGCCCGCCGGAACCGGGGTCCGATGCCTCCGAGTTCGAGATCGAAGCCCTTCAAAAGCAGCTGGCGGCCGCCCGGGAATCCACCGACTGACGCCGCCCGGCGAGATCGGGTTTGATCGCCGGCTCTGCCGGCGGTACCGTCGGCCGACCCATCGCGAGGATGAGTATTAA
>CAYYTN010000028.1:9167-15286 GCA_964474495.1 uncultured Chloroflexota bacterium | reverse complement strand
GGCGTCGGGGAGGGCTTCGGGGTAGCGCTGAGGGTGGGTAGCGCCGCCGGTGTTTCAGTGGGAGCGATGGCGATCGGCGCTTCGATAATCGGCTCCGTAGACGGGCGGGTAGCGACAACCACGATCGTCGCCACCGCGATCAGCAGCGCCGCCAGCGCCCACAGCGGTATTCGCCGATTCAGAAGATCGTTCAACCGAGCAAATCCTCCACTTCCGACGCGGTTGGCAGCGACGGCTGCGCTCCGGCGCGGGTCGCGGCCAGCGCCCCGGCGGCCGAAGCGTAGCGCACGCATTCAAGCAGATCGCTCCCGTGGGCGCGAGCCAGGCCGAACGCGCCGCAGAAGGCATCTCCGGCCGCGGTCGTGTCCACGGCCTCTATCTCGAACGCCGGAAGATGGCGTCCCGTTGCGGTGTACAGGACTGCCCCGTCACTGCCCAGCGTCACGATCGCCGATGTAGACACTCTCTCGCGCAGCCGGGCGGCCGCTTCGAACGCCCCGGCGCGATCGCCGGCGTCGATTCCGCAGAGATACTGGGCTTCGGTTTCGTTGACGATCAGGTGATCCACGCAATCCAGCAACGACTCCGGCAGTTCCATCGGTGGCGCCGCGTTCAGAATGGTCTCGGCGCCGTCGGCCCGGGCGTGGCGGAAGGCCTCCTCCACGGCCGGCAGCGGGACTTCCAGGACGGCCAGCGCCACTCGCGTCCCCGGTTCCCAGGCATCGGCCACATCATCCGGTGTCAGCCCGCCGTTGGCTCCGGGGGCCAGCGCGATCATATTCTCGCCGGCGTCGTCGACCAGGATCAGGGCGACTCCCGATGGCGCCGCCGAATCGATGCGAATGCCGGAAACGTCGATCCCGGCCTCAAGCAGTTCGCGGCGGCGATCCTTGCCGAAGGCATCGGCGCCGATCTTGCCGATCATGCGCACCGCGCCGCCCAATCGCGCGGCCGCCATCGCCTGGTTGGCCCCTTTGCCGCCGCCGAAAGTCTGCAATTCGCCGCCGAGCACCGTCTCCCCGGCTCGGGGCAATGCCGGCAGTGCGATCACCTGGTCGGTGTTGACACTCCCGATCACCGAAATTAGGGCCATCCGACCCCGCTCTCCGGCGGCGAATCGACCTGCACGTTGGTCTCCTTTTCAATATCCGACGACTGACCGAGCCCGGTCGGGCCGGCGGAAAAGGATTCGTAGTCGGCATTCTACGGAGCGGGCCCCGGGGTCGGGAAGTAGTGTGACCGAGTTCGGTTCCGGCGATAGACTAGATTGTTACCCGTAAAGGCGCGGCCTGGCACTGTGGGGCCCGGATGGCTCAAGACACTTCAAAGGCGCAAAAACCGAAGATTATCGAAGTGGTGGCGCCCAGCGTCGAAGCTGGAATTGAGGCCGGCGCCCGGGCGATGGGTGTGTCCTCGGACCGGGTCGGACACGAAGTGTTGGAGGAGACCAAGGCCAAGCTGGGGATCGGTTCGGACAAAGTCCGTGTACGGGTACACCTCAAGCCCCCCGAACCGCGAATAGACGGCACATTCATGGTCGGCTACCGAGACGAGCGCTTCTACCTGATCGTCACCCCACCGTCGGGGCGCGGTAGCTCGATCGACGCCGAGCAACTGGGGATCGCGCTCGAAGGGCTACCGTTGCCCGAAGGGGCAGAGGCGGTCTGGCATGCCGAGCTCGCCAAGCCTTCGGGCGAGCCGATCGAATTGGCCGGGAGCGGGTCGGTTGGGGCGACTCGTGCCGTGGACGTTGCCGAACTCATGAAGGACGACGCCGGCGCTACGGAAACCGCCGACGCGGATCAGGATGCCGATTCCGAATCAGATGCCGCTCCGGAATACGACGGGCCGTCGTTCACGATCCTGGTATCCGAAGACCAGATGCGGGCATGGCTGCTTAACTCCAGTCTCGAGTTCGACACGGTGTTGACCCGGGAAGAGGTAGATGAGGCGCTGGCAAACCTGGGCGTCACCTTCGGTATCAGCGAAACTCTGCTCGAGCGCGCCTTGACCCGACCCATCGTCGTCCCCTGGTAGATAGCCCAGGGAGTCGAGCCGGTGGACGGTGACAACGGCTCGATCGAGTACCAATTCAAGACGCATCTCGGACTCTCGGAAGACGAGATGGAAGAACTGAACACCGTCGATTGGTACGAATTGTTCGCCCACGACCAGATTCTTTCCGGGGAAACGCTGGTTGAATCCGTCCCGGCAACCGACGGCACAATGGGGCACACCGTGTTGGGAGCCGATCTGCCGCAGACTCCGGGCGAGCCGATCGACCTCGCCGCGCTTGCCGGCGAGAATACGGAAGTCGACGGAAATGTCCTGAAAGCCACGGTCTCCGGCGAACCAGTACTGAACGGCGAGAAGGTCGAAGTCGCCGAAATCATGGAAGTTCCGGACGATGTCGACTTTGCCACCGGCAATATCCGGTTTCCCGGTAGCGTCGAGGTCAAAGGGGGAGTGCGCCCCGGATTTACAATCGAGGTTCGCGACAACCTGACGGTCGGTGGCAGCGTCGAGGGGGCGCACCTGGCCGCAGCCAGCGACATCACGATCACCGCCGGATTCCTCGGGGAATCCGACGGTCGTGAAGGCGCCCTGCTGGCCGGCGGCGATATCCAGGTCAAGTACCTGCAGGCCGGCAATGTCACCGCCGGCGGCGACCTTCTGGTGGGCGAAGACATCGTGCGCTCGAACGTCGGCGTGCTCGGGAAAATCACTGTCGGCGGACGCGGGCGGATCGTCGGCGGACGGGTCTCGGCCGGCACGGCCATCCACGCGAAATCGATCGGCGCGCCGACCGGAGTACGAACCATCGTCGCGGTTGGCAATCCAGGGTCCGAGGCCAAGACGGTGGAGGCCCTGTTGGAGGCCCGGGTACTCTCACAGATGGCGGAGGACGGAGCGACCCCCGATCTTGAGGAAGTCGGGGAGGCCGAGGCCGCGGCCGCTGCCGAAGCGGGTGATGAAGGCGAGCAAGAGGACGACGTCCGGCCCCGCGCCTGGTGGTCAGCGGCGAGATCTACGAAGGAACTGTGGTCGGAATCGGATCGCTGGCGCTGGTGGTGGATCGCCGGATCGATCACTGCACGCTGCGTGAATCCGAGGGGCGAATCCAGGTCTTCCCGCTGTAGAATTGCGGAAACCGGCACCGACCCCACTATAGGTCGTCTTTCTACCCACCCGTGGGACGCGGTGATAACCTATGCCGCGTCCGCTACGGTCCACCGGGAGGTCGGTAGGTTGGATCGTGGGGACGACCCCCGTGTGAAGGGCGCAATTGGTCAGATCTAGGCGTTTCCGCAGGCCCCGTCGGGCTCCCTCCGAATTCGTAGGCCTTGCCGCTGCGTTTGGCGTTCTCGTGATAGCCGTCTTCCTGGCTGCCGCGGTGTGGTCGCTTTCTCCCGACGAGGAGATCGGCGCTCTCCAGGGCGAGGCCGTGGAAGCGTCGCTGATCGCGCCGGAGGTCGTGGCGCCCGAGGTCGTCAGCCCGGACTTCCGCCAGCGCGTGGGCGACCTGGTCCGCCCGGTGGTCGAACTCCCCGGCAAGATCGCCAGCCCCCTGGAGCTGGTGCCCGATTGGCCGATCGATCGCCCGGTGACCTTCCTGCTGCTTGGAACCGACCAGCGCCCGGACGATCCCTTCGCCAAGACCGATACCATGCTGGTGGTTCGCATCGACCCGCAATCCGACTCGGTGATCGTTGTCGGGGTGCCACGCGACATCTGCGTGGATCTTTGCGAAACCGAGCCCTACCGGATCAACAGCGTCCTGTTCTACGAGGGGCCCGATAACCTGCGTCGCCGGGTCGGGAATCTGCTGGGAATCGCGATCGACTATCACGTGATCATGAACTTTGACGGCTTTGTGCGCCTGGTCGACTTCTTCGGTGGGGTCGACATTGACGTGCGACGCGATATCGCCGACTTCAGCTACCCGAACGCGGCCGACGATGGCTTCGAGCCGTTCCTCCTGTCGGCGGGCCAGCAGCGCCTGGACGGCGAGACCGCCCTGCGGTACGTGCGCACCCGGTGGGAGGATCCGGAAGGTGATTTCGGGCGCATCAACCGGCAGCAGGATTTTCTGGTCGCGATGAAGGACCAGGTGCTCTCGCCAAAGCTCATTCTGCAGGCGCCGGCGCTGATCGGCCAGATCGCCGGTACCTTCGAGACTGACTTGCCGTTCGGCGACATGCCCTCGCTGGCGAAACTCGCCCTGGGCATTCCCCGGGACGCGATCGTCTCCGTCAACATCGACTACACCGACAGCCGCGTCTACCCGATCGAGGCGGAGAACGGCGCCAAGGTGCTGATGCCGAACGTCTCGCGAATCCAGGCCTACATACAGGATGTGATCGACGAGGCGGTCGCGGCCGGGGGCGAGCGCCTGCAATTCACGGTGGAGCCGGTCGAACGTCAGCAGCTTGAGCCCTAGCCGAGCCGCAACCCTCGACGGCGGCTTCCGGGTCGTCAGCTTCAATCTTCACGCCGGCCGGGACGCGACCGGAGCGCCGGCCTTCGATCGCCAGGTGGACCTACTCAGGGAACTTTCGCCGGATTTGCTGGCCATCCAGGAAGCCGATCGTAACTGGCCGCGCTCGGGCGGAGTCGATCATTGCCGCGAATTGGCGGCCGCGCTGGAAATGCGGGGATTCTTCTCGCCGAATCTCCAGGGCGAATGGTCGCCCGGGCGGCTCGCGCACCAGTTCGGCATTGCGCTGCTGTGGAAGGGTGTCGCAAAAAGAGTGGTCGGGCTCGGTCTGCCCGGCGTCCCGGGCCGCGAGCATCGCGGGCTGGCCTGGCTGGAAACGGAGATAGGCGGGCGGGCCCTGCTGTTTGCCACGATCCATCTCGGGCGCTCGGCGCCGGAGCGGCTCGCCCAGGCCCGGTTCGTCGCGGACTGGCTGTCGGCGGTCAACCGTCCGGCGATCCTGGCCGGCGACTTCAACATGATTCCCGAATCGCCCGAATACGGCGTCCTGGCTTCGTGTGCGGCGGACATCACCGCCGGGTTGGACCTGATCACATTTCCCGGGGACGTGCCCGATCGCCAGCGCGACTACGTTTTCACGACCGGTCGGCTGGCCGTCGCCTCGGTACAAACCGTCGACCGAGACGCGTCCGATCACCGGCCGGTGGTCGTCGAAGTGCTCCCGGCGGATTGATCGGGACCGGCCACGAAGTCCAAAATGGTGCCAGCCATTCAATCCCCGGGGGGGCGCATGCGACCGGATCCCGATAGGCCGGCCGAAATAGTTTCGATTGGCACCGAAGTCGTGCTGGGACGCATCCAGGACACCAACGCCTCCTGGCTGGCCGGGCAGCTGGCCCACGCCGGCGCCAATGTGCGCCGAATCACCGGAGTACCCGACACTCCCGACGAAGTCCGCGCCGTGCTCGCCGACGCCGTGGCCCGCCAGACCGGACTGATCGTCTCCACCGGCGGGCTCGGGCCCACGCCGGACGACATGACGGTGGCGACGATCGCCGCGGCCGCCGGCTGCGGCGTCACCCGGGATCCCGCCGCCGTCGCCGACTACCGGCAACGCCGCGACATTCCCGAAGACGAGGAACTGCCGCCCAATTTGCGGAAAATGGCCACCGTTCCGGAGACCGCCGCCGTGTTCATCAACCCGGTGGGCTGGGCGCCGGGATTCATGGTGCCGCTCGGCGCCACCGTGATGTTCGCGATGCCCGGCCCGCCGCGCGAGATGAAGGGCCTCTACGAGGCCCACCTGGGCCCCCTGGCCGAGAGCTGGTACGCCGGACACACGGTGGCCCAGCGACTGCGCGTGGAGATGTTCGAGTCGCAAGTTTCGCCGCTCCTCGAAGAGGCGATGAACCGCTACCCAAACGCCTATCTCAAAGCCTACGTCGCCCTGGGAGACGGCGCCGGGCTGCCGATCGATGTCGTCGTCCGCCGGTCCGACGGCGTGCCTCCCGCCGAGGAACTGCAGGCGGTCATCGGGTTCTTTGGCGACCTGGTGCGCTTGCACGGCAAGGAAATCGAGTTCATCGACTAGCCGGGCGCACCCGCGCGCTGTCGCCACACTCCGGCGCCCGACGCGGACCTAGATGCCGCGGGTCGATCCGGAGATGATCATCTCGCCCTC
>CAYYTN010000028.1:1802-9149 GCA_964474495.1 uncultured Chloroflexota bacterium | reverse complement strand
ATCAAGGGCGCGGGCGATCAGCCCCACCAATGCCGCCCGGACGAAGCCGGGAGTGAACAATTGCCCGGTCTGCAATCGGCGCACTTCCATCTGTAACTCCGCCGACTCGATACTGACGACGATGTCGGCCCGAAAGCGAAACTCGACCCCGGCCGCCTTGGCTTTCCCTACCAGCACGATCTCCCCGTTCCGCAGGGTCGCATGGGAATCGAAGAAGGTGATCCCGAGTATTCCGGGCGTCGACCACTCGGCGAGCTTCGAGGTCAACTCAAGCTCCGTGACCACCAGTTGAACGGCCTCCGGATGGCCGGTCTGCTTGCTTTGTCGGACCAGGTCGTCCACGGCGTCCAGGCGGCTGTTGAACTGCGCCAGCACCAGTTCGTCCGGCTCCAACAGATCCAGGTCGGAAACATCGACGACCGGACGCGAGGCGAAGAACCCAAAGATCGCCAACACCGCCGCAACCAGCAGCAGGAAGTAGAGCGACAGGCGCAACCCGCAGGTCAACGGGCGCTCAAGCGGGCCGGTCCGCCGACGGCCTCACCGGGGCGCCGTGGAACGCCGCGCGCCGCACGCCGCGGCGCTTCCGGACGGATGATGTTGGCCGGTGGGGTTTCGCAGATCGAAGCGGCCTTGATAATCTCCACTGTGAACCAGCATTGTGGAGAATGGTAATGGCAACCACGCATAGCGGCATCCCGGAGCGGGCCACGGCTTCGCGGACGGCCGCCAACTTCCCGCGGATCGAGAGGCTCCCTTCGTGACATTCTTTGAGCCGTTTGTGTATCTCTGGCGGTCGCTGGGCAAGTTCTACTACGAGGTCTTCTCGATCGTCTCTCGGGCGAACTGGATCTGGACGCTGGCCATGATCCCCTGGGCATTCGTGATGCTCGCCCTCGCGCTGCGACTCTTCGACGACGGCTTTCGTGATGAGCTGTTGCGCGGCCGAGTCGCCCCCGACATTCTGCTTGGCCTGCCGGTCGTGACCGCGATCGCCATGCTACTGACCGGGCCGGCCACCGCCGCCCTGTACAACAGCATGATCGCCAGGGAAGAGTTCGAACCCGTCACCCTGGGCCTGTTTGGACGCGGGTTCAAGCGGTATTTCTTCCGCGCCTGGCGGCTGACCGTCGTTGACCTATTCATTCTCTATTCGCTGCTGTTGGCGTTCGTGTTCTACCGGTCGCAGGAGGGCTCACCGTTGCAGGTCCTGGCGATTGTGGCGATTTGGCCGACGTTCTTCTGGCTCATGATTCAGCCGTACCTGTTTCCGCTGCTGCTGCGCACCGAAACCGGGCTCTACCACGTCTTCCGCAACGCTTCGGTGCTGGCGTTGGGGAACGTCGGCAACACAATGGGGCTCCTGATCATCACCCTGATTTCGATGATTGTGGTCATCCCATTGAACGTCATCGCCGTCACCGTGGGGCCGGCGGTCTACGCGATGACCGGCCTGCGGGCCGTTGACCGCCTGCTGGAACGATTCGAGCTTGCCGACGAGGGCTCGCCCGGAACCTGATCGCACCGCGAAGGGCAGCCCGGCATGGTCGCCATCGACATCGAAAACGTCGACGTCTACTTCCGTCCGAACAAGGAACGCCGTCCGGCCGCCGACGCCACGTCGCGCACCGATCGAGTGGCGGATGAGGAGGGGCAACGCCCGGAGGTCGACGGCGGCCTGGTCAAGGCGCTCGACCGGGTCGATCTCTCGGTTGGCGACGGCGAGACCCTGGCGGTCCTGGGACCGTCCGGCTGCGGGAAGTCCAGCCTGCTGCGGGCCGTGGCCGGCCTGGCCAACCCGCGCGCCGGCAGAATCTACTTCGACGGCGTCGAGGTCACCGAGGATTCCCCCGGCAGCCGCAAAGTGGGCGTCGTCTTCCAGGACTACGCGCTCTACCCCCACATGGAGGGGAAGCGCAATCTCTCGTTCTTCTTCAAGGTCAATCGCCGCGACGACGAGATTGAAGCGCGCGTCGACGACGTGTGCCGCATCATGGGCAGCGGCTTTCGCGAACTGCTCGACCGCAAACCGCGCGACTTGTCCGGCGGCGAGAAGCAGCGCGTCGCCGTGGCGCGCTGCATCATCCGCGACCCGACCGTGTTTCTGCTTGACGAACCGTTGTCGAACCTCGACGCCCGGCTGCGGTCCAGTCTGCGGGTCGATCTCAAGCGCCTGCTGCGCCATTTCGGGGTGACCACGATCTACGTCACCCACGATCAGAGCGAGGCCATCGCGCTGGCCGACCGGATCGCCCTGATGCAGTCAGGGCAGATCGTCCAGGTCGGGACATACCGGGAGCTCTACGACCGGCCGCACAACACCTTCGTGGCCGGATTCCTGGGCGAGCCGGCCATGAACCTGATCCCCGGCACGGTGCGCGGTGGCCAGATCCACGTTGCCGGGCAGGCGTCGGTGCTGCCGGGGGCCGGCCTCGGGATTCTGGAAGGCGAAGACGTGACCGTCGGCATCCGGCCGGAGCACGTGGAGTTCCCGGCAAAGGAACCCGGCGGCGGCATCGAAGCGGAGGTCGAGACAGTCCAGCCGCTGGTGAACGATCGCGCGCAGTTGACGACCTTCCTGGTCGGGGCCGCCCGGGTTGCCGTCCGCGGTCCGGCCGATGGCGAGGTGCGGCGGGGGGATCGAGTACGCCTGCATTTGCCGCCCGACCGGCTGCGGACATTTGACGGACGCGGAATCCGGATCGGATAGCAGGTACCACCGTCGGGCGGCCGCGCCGGACGGGCCGAACCGACTTGTTATACTTGCCGTCCTGAGTGAGCGGTACATAGTGGAATGCGATTGAAAAGTGGGTCCGAGCCCGCTTTTCTTTGTTCTTCCCGGGTAATCGGTGAAAGGCCGGAGCCCGGGTTCGAGCACAGCGAGGAAAGCGCCGATGAAAAGCGAGTTTGAGCTGGCGCTGTCACAGATTGCCGCTGACAAGGGCCTCACCACCGATGATGTCCTTGAGGCGGTGCGCGCCGCGGTCGATTCCGCTTATCGCGATCTGCCCGGCGCACTGGAGGATATCGATGTCCACGTCGACGGCCAGGGCAGCTTCAGTGTCCATGCCAATCGGACCGTTGTCGAAGGTGAGGTCACCGACGTCGAGGCCGAGATTTCCCTGGCCGAAGCCGCCGCGATCGACGCTGAGCTTGAACTCGGCGACATCGTTCAAGTAGACATAACCCCGAAAGATTTCAGCCGGATCGCGGCCCAGAAGGCCCGCCAGGCGATGCTGTTCACGCTCCGTGAGGCCGAGCGCTCGCTGGTCTATGACCGCTACATCGACCACGTCGGTGAACTCATGGTCGGCAAGGTCACCCGCATCGACTACCGCGGCGTTGTGCTCGAGTTCGGCCGCGCCGAGGCCGTCATGCCGCCCGGCGAGCAGATACCCACCGAACACCTGCGCCTAAACCAGCGGGTCCGCGTCTACCTGGTGCAGGTAAACGAAGCCGGGCGCGGGCCGCAGCTGCGGGTTTCGCGTCGTCATCCGGACTTCGTACGTCGCCTTTTCGAGCGAGAGATTCCGGAAATCGCCAACAACGCGGTTGAAATCGTCAATATCGCCCGCGACGCCGGAGTCCGCACCAAGGTCGCCGTTCGGGCGCTCCAGGAAGGACTTGATCCGGTCGGGTCGTGCGTGGGCGTGCGCGGTGCGCGGATCCAGAACATCGTGCGTGATCTGGTCCCGGAGAAAGTCGAGATCGTCGAATTCAGCGACGACGCCACCCGTTATGTCGGCAATGCGCTGAGCCCGGCGCAGGTCATCGCCGTGAACATCAACGTGGAAGAGAACCTGGCCGATGTGCTGGTCGCCCCGGACATGGTCTCGCTGGCCATCGGGCGCGAGGGGCAAAACTCCCGCTTGGCCGCGCGGCTCACCGGGTGGCGCATCAACATCCGTGACGCCTCGGCGCCGGAGGACCTGCAACTCGAAGCCGCGCCGGATCCGATCGCCGCGGCGGATGGGAACGCGGCCGGCGACGAGTCCTCTGATCTGGGCAGCCTCACCGTTGCCCGGCTCCGCGAAATCGCCGCCGAGCGCGAAATCTCGCTGACCGGGCTACGCCTGAAGGCCGACATCGTGGGCGCGATTGCGGCGGCGGCCACCGACGATTCCGCCGACGAGACTACCGACGAAACGACCGACAAAACCGCCGATGCATCCGCCGACGCGGGCACCGACGAAACCGTCGACGAGGCAGCCGACGAGCCCGCCGAAGACGCACCGGCCGGGGACGGCGGCTAGGCGATCGCGGCCAGCTTGTCTCGACACGTTCCGCAGCGCTCTTGTATCGTCTGCGGGCTAAAGATCGACAAGGTTAAACTTGTGCGGGTGGTGCGGTCGCCGGCGGGTGGCTTGGCGCTCGACCCGGGTGGGTCGATGGCCGGACGCGGAGCCTACGTCTGCGGGGCCGAAGCCTGCTGGGACGAGGCACTGGAATCCGGCGTCTTCGCCCGATCGCTCGGAGTCAAGGGCGGAGCGCTGGTGAAAGAGCGCCTGACCGAGATTCGCGCCCAACATGAAGACCTTGTCGGCCCGGCAGAGCGCCGGGCGAACGACAGCGATTAGACGGAAACGCAGGGAATATTGGCATCACGACGTAGACGAAGAACATTTCGCCCGGCACGACCCGCCGCCCGCAAGAAGCGCGCCCCGGCCGAAGTCGAGACGGTGGTGGTCGAAGAGGTCGTTGTCGAGCGTCCCGACAAGGTGACGCTGGCCGAGGCGATCCACGTCGGCGAACTCGCCGAACTGATCAACATGACCGGCGTGGAGCTGGTCGGCGAGCTTTTCAGCCGCGGCATCATCACCAACGTCAACGCCACCCTCGATTTCGAGACCGCCGCGCTGATGTTGGCCGATATGGAGATCGAGGCCGAGCTTGCCGAGCCCGAGGCTGAGGTCGAGGCCGAGGCTCCGGTCAGCGACCTTCCCGAGGTCGAGGGCGAAATCGGCCCGCGCGCTCCGGTGGTGACGGTGATGGGGCACGTCGACCACGGCAAGACAACCCTGCTCGACGCCATCCGCCAGAGCAACATCGTCGCCGGCGAGGCCGGCGGGATCACCCAGCACATCGGCGCCTACCAGGTCGAGGTCGAGGGCAGCCCGATCACCTTTATCGACACTCCCGGCCACGAGGCGTTCACCGCGATGCGAGCCCGTGGCGCCCAGGTAACCGACATTGTCGTCCTGGTCGTGGCGGCGGACGACGGCGTCATGCCGCAGACCCGTGAGGCCATCGCCCATGCGCAGTCGGCCGGGGTGCCCATAATTGTCGCCGTCAACAAATCCGATCTCCCCGGCGCCAACGTCAATCGGGTGCTCAGCGAGCTCGCCGACGCCAGTCTGCTGGTCGAATCGATGGGCGGCGAGATCGTCTCGGTGGAAATCTCGGCCCTGAAGGGCCAGGGCATCGACGATCTCCTTGAAATGATCCACCTCACCACCCAGCTCGATCCGCCGGAGGCGCGGCTGACCGGGCCGGCACGGGCTTCGGTGATCGAAACCCGTCTCGACCGCAGCGTTGGGCCGGTCGCCACGGTGCTGATGATCGCCGGCGAACTGCACGTCGGGGACTCCTACGTAGTCGGTCTGCAGAGCGGCAAGGCCCGCAATCTCGTCGACGCCGACGGCAACCGCATCAAGTCCGCCGCCGCCGGCCGTCCGGTCGAGGTGGTGGGAATCGGCGGGATGCCGCGACCGGGAGACGAACTGGCGGTCGTGGAAAGCGAAAAAGAGGCCCGCCGCATCGCCACCGCCCGGGGACTGCGCGCCTCGCGCGAGGAGTCCTCGGTGGCCGAGCGCCTGGGGCGCGAAGACCTGGCCCGACAGCTCACCCACGGCGCCATCCAGCAACTGGATATCGTCGTCAAGGCCGACACCGACGGCTCGGTGGAGGCGGTCGTCCAGGCGATCGATGCGCTCGGCTACGAGAAGGTGAAACCGAACATCGTTTTCTCCGGCGTGGGCGCCATCACCGAGAACGATGTCAACCTGGCCATCGCCGCCCGCGGCGTGGTGGTGGCGTTCAACGTCAAGGCCAGCCCGGCCGCGCGTGGGCTCGCCGAGCAGAACGGGATTGAGCTACGGGCCTACCAGATCATCTACGACCTGATCAACGACGTGGATGCCGCGCTGCAGGGCAAGCTCGAACCGGAATTCCACGAAATCATCGACGGGCGCCTCGAAGTGCGCGGCGTTTTCCGCACCGAGCGCGCCCTCAAGATCATCGGCGGTATCGTCTCCGAAGGCCGCATGAATCGCGGCGCCGAGGTTCGGGTGATCCGGGGCGGCGAGACAATCGCCACGGCACGCATCGATACGCTGCGGCGCTTTGCCGACACCGTCAACGAAGTCACCGCCGGCTACGAATGCGGGCTCGGGGTCACGGTCCGGCCGAAGATTGAAGAAGGCGACATCCTGGAGGCTTTTCATGAGGAAGAAGGGCCCGCAACCGCCTGATCGCCCCTCGCGAACAGCCGGGTCACCGCTATGAGCCGCCGGGTCGAACGACTCACATCGCAGATCGAGCGTGAACTCGCGACCATCCTGCAGCAGAAGGTCAGCGATCCGCGCCTCGGTTTCGTCACCATCACCCGCACCGAAGTCAGCCGCGATACGTCCTTTGCCCGCATCTACTACGCCGTCTACGGCGACGAAGCCGACATTCGCGAGACGGCCACCGCCCTCGATCGGGCGGGCGGGTTCATCCGCCACCTGCTCGGCCAGACCCTCGATACCCGCCTGATCCCCGAGCTACGGTTTGAGTTCGACACCAGCTATCAGCGGGGCATGGAGGTCATCAGCATGATCAACGAACTCGACCTGCCTGACGATGAGGCCAACGAAACCACCTCCGAAGGAATCTGAACGACCATCGATTCGGCGCCGCGAGACTTCTTTCTGAATGTGTTGAAGCCAAGGCGACTCACGTCCTCCCGGGTTGTCAGCGCGATCAAACGGGCCGGTCGTTTCGGGCGGGTGGGGCATGCCGGGACGCTGGACCCGTTGGCCGACGGCGTTCTGCCGATCGCGGTTGGCGGCGCTACCCGTATGATCGACTTCCTCCATCGCCAGCCCAAGCGCTACCTGGCCTGGGTCATGTTCGGAGTGGAGACCGATACCCACGACCTTGAGGGCGAGGTGGTTGCCCGTTCGCGCCGAGTCCCGGGAGCAGGTGCCCTGCGAGCCGCCGTCGCCGCGATGGTGGGAACCCGGGCCCAGCGTCCCCCGGCCTACTCGGCGATCAAGGTCGGCGGACAGCGCGCCTACGATCTCGCGCGTCGTGGCGACGCCCCGACACTGCCCGCCCGCACCATCGAGATCTACTCCCTCGACA
>CAYYTN010000028.1:1545-1789 GCA_964474495.1 uncultured Chloroflexota bacterium | reverse complement strand
TGGTCGGGTGAGGATCTCCTTGCCGCGGGCCTGGCCCGGATGACCGACGGGCACGGCAACCGGGGCCGCCTGGTCGCCGCCCTGGATATTGGCTGCGGGGCCGGCACATACGTGCGCAGCCTGGCCCGCGACCTCGGCCGTGGCCTCGGCACGGTCGCCTGCCTGGCCGGCCTGCGGCGGACCGGCGTCGGCCCCTTCGCGGTGGGCCGGGCCGTGCCGCTGGACGAGGCCGTCGACGCCATTG
>CAYYTN010000028.1:0-1535 GCA_964474495.1 uncultured Chloroflexota bacterium | reverse complement strand
CCTGGGACCGGCCGCGCGGCGCCGGTTCGTGAATGGCAATCACGTCCCCTGGAGCGCCGGGGCCGGGGACCTGCGCGTCTACGGCAGCGACGGCGCCTTCCTGGGGATGGGTCAAGCCGTCGCCGGAACCGGGCTCCGACCCCGAATCGTAATGCCCGGCCAGGCGGGTGGCGCGCCGTGAGCGATATTGCCACCCGGGGGGAGCCTCTGACCCTCGACGGCCCGACGGCCGTGACCATCGGCAAGCTCGACGGGGTCCACCTCGGCCACCGGGCGTTGATCCAGGCCACTCGCGCCGCCGCCGGCGACATCGGCGGCCAGAGTGTGGTGATGACCTTCTGGCCGCACCCGCTCCGGGTCCTGCGGCCCACCGCCAGTGTCCCACTCCTGAACTCCCGGGAAGATCGCCTCGATCTCCTCGCCCACGCCGGCCCGGATCATGTGGAAGTAATCCCGTTCGATGAGGATTTCGCCCGGCAGACCGCCGACGACTTCTTGAGCGAACTACGCGATCGCCTGGGGATGTCGGTCCTCGTAGTGGGACGTGAGGCGCGTATGGGGAGGGGGCGTCATGCCGGTGTCGATGAATTGCGCGAGATCGGACGGCGCCTCGGCTTTGAACTGCGGGTGGTCGAACCGGTGATTGTCGGGCAACGGGTGAGCAGCCAGATGGTCCGCGACTTGATCGAGCTGCCCGATCTTAAGCGGGCCGTCGAATCGCTGGGACGCCTGCCGAGCTACGGTGGCCGGGTTGCCCGGGGAGACTGGCGCGGGCGCGAACTCGGGTTCCCCACCGCCAACCTCGAGATCGAGACCGACCGGGTCGTTCCGGCCCGGGGGGTATATGCCGGCCGGGTCCTGATATCCGGCGACGATCGGACCCTGCGTCGCGCCGTGATCAACCTGGGCACGCGCCCCACTTTTGGCGATGGCCGCCAGTTGCTGGAGGCCCACCTGCTGGATTTCGACGGCGACCTCTACGATCGACCGATCCGGGTCTACTTCGAGCAGTACTTGCGGCCGGAAAGGCGATTTGCTGGTGTCAAGGAACTCAAGGCCCAGATCGACGCCGACATCGCCGCGGCGTTGGCCAACCCGCCGACATATTCCCCGGAGTTCTACGCCCCCTGGGTCGGCTGAACGCCGCGTCCGGGGCGGTATGTCGCGATTCTCACCGTAGGCGCACGGTCCGGCTGATAACTTGACTCCTCGATGGACGCGACCGATACCGAACACTCCGGCGGACCGGCAATACCGACCCGACTCGATATCTATGTGGCCGATGGCTGCACCACCTGCGCGGAGTCAGCGAGACTGGCGGCGGTGGTCGCCGCCGTCTATCCTGAGATCGATGTTCGGGTTGTAAACCTGAGCGAGGCGGGAGCGGTCGCTCCCCCCGTCGTTGTCGCGGTGCCGACGTTCGTGCTGAACGACGCCGTACTGTCGCTGGGGAATCCAGACGAGGGCCGGCTCCTCGCAGAGCTGAAGGAAGCGTCATCGATCAAATAGGACGCCGAATCGGGTTGGGGCGCTCC
>CAYYTN010000027.1:0-15303 GCA_964474495.1 uncultured Chloroflexota bacterium | reverse complement strand
GATGTCGTCGAGGATGTCGCCGATGGCGTCGGCCTGGTCGCCGGTGAGCTTGAAGGGCAGCTCGCGGACAAACCGGCGGACGGGCTCGCGGTTCTTTTCTATGGCGCGGCCGGGGCTGCCTTCGCGCCAGTCGCGGCGGCGCTCGAGGACGCCGAGTTGCAGCAGGAAAAGCTCGTCGAAGGCCAGCCGCTTGACCGCCGCGGCGGCGGCTTCGGGGGAGTCGGGGAAATGGATGTTGTGGAGGGCGCGGTCGATGGGGATCAGGTCGGCGGTCTTGATGATCTCCGCCGGCAGGAAGTCGACGACGAGCCCGGCGCAGGCGTCGACGACTTCGCGGGCCCAGAGGCGCAGCATCTTCTGGGTGAGCTTGCCGGTGGCCGGGTAGACCGGGACCTGGCGGCCGGCGTGCAGCGAGCGGTTGAGGTCGAGTTCGAAGTCGGGGGCGCTGAGTTCGGGTCCGTCGCGGCCCCACCGCGCCCGGCCGAAGAAGGCGACGTTGCGCCGCCCCTGCAGGGTCTTTTGCAGGTAGGGCTGGTTGAACCAGATGGCGGCGATGGAGTCACTCTCGTCGCTGAGCAGCCCGCGGGTGAGGTTCATGCGCCGCGCGCGGCGGGTGCTCATTTCGGAAACGTCAGCGATGATGTTCACGGCCTGGCCGGGGCGGATTTCGGCGATCGGGGTGAAGTTGGAGCGGTCCAGGTACTTGCGCGGGAAGTGGTAGAGGAAGTCCTGGTAGGTGGCGATGTTGAGCTTGGTGAGCAGCTTTTCGTACTGCGGGCCGACGCGGAAGAGGTTGGTTACGGGGGTGTCCAGTTTCGAGCGAGTCTTGGCTTTGGGCTTGCCCGCTCCGCGGGTTTTCGTTTGGGTTGACTCCCGGGACGCCTTCCGAGATTTGGCCTTGCCGGCGGCGCGCTTTTTGGCGGGAGCCGCCGGAGCCGCGGGCGCGACCCCGAGCGCCTCCAGCGCGTCGCCGATGGCCTCGGCGCGATCGCCGGGATCGATGGTCGGGTAATGAAGCAGGCGGGCGACCTCGGGCGCCAGCAGGTCGGGCAGGAGATCGGCCTGGAGATTGGCGATGAAGCCGGCGAGGCCGCCGCTGACCGCGCGGTCGGCGAAGCCGAGGTTGCGTTCGAGTTCGAGGATGCCGGCGAGCGCCTGGAGCCGCCGGGCGCCGGGTTTACTCGAGGGAGATGATGTAGTCGTAATGCGCCTGGCCTCCGGATTCGAGGTCGATTTCGGCGTCCGGGAAGGCGGTTTCAAGTGTCTGCACGACATCGCCGGCGTCGGCTTCGCTGAGGTCGGCGCCGAGATAGATGGTGATCACATCGACGTCGACATCGCCGGCGCGTTCGGCGAGATCGCGGACGACGGCGACCGCCGAGCCCTCGGCGGTGACGAGCTGGTCATCGAGCAGGCCGATGTGCTGACCAGCGACGGTGCGGACGCCGTCGATCTCCGCGTCGCGAGTGGCGCGGGTGACTTCGAGGACGGTGGGCTCGCCGGCGGCGATCTGCATGGTCTCGCAGTTCCTGTCGAAGTCGGCGGTCGGATTGAACGTGAGCGCGGCGGCGACGCCCTGCGGCACGGTGCGGGTCTCGATGACGCGGACCGTCTTCGGCGAGGCCTCGGCGGCCTGCCGCGAGGCCATGACGATGTTGGAGTTGTTGGGCAACACCACCACCGCGTCGCCGGGGCAGGACTCGATGGCCTCGAGGATCTGGGCGGTGCTTGGGTTCATGGTCTGGCCGCCTTCGACGATGGCCGCGCCGAGGCTGTGGAAGATCTCGGCGAAGCCGGGCCCGGGGGCGACGGCGACGAAGTCGGCGCGCGGGGCGACGGTGTCGGGATCGGCGCGCGGGGCGACGGTGTCGGGATCGGCGGACTCGACCTTTTCGAAGTGATCGGCCTGCTGGAGCTGCATGTTTTCAATCGAGATGTGGCTGAGCTCGCCGAAGCCGACGGCGTAGTTGAGCATGTCGCCGGGAGTCTCGGTGTGGCAGTGGACGCGGATCATGGCGGCGTCGCCGACGACGATGGTGGAGTCGGTGGCGGCGTCGATGAACTCGCGGACCGCGGGTACGTCCAGGGCGTCGCCTTCGATGATGAACTGGGTGCAGTAGCCCTGCTCGTCGGCGGCGTGCTCATCGGCGTAGGCGGCAAAGACCATCTCGGCGCGTTCGACGTTGGCTTCGACGGCGATCTCTTCGCCGCGCGAGAACTTCAGGAAGCCGTCGAGGATGATGAAGAGGCCCTGCCCGCCGGCGTCGACGACGCCGGCTTCTTTGAGGACGGCCAGGCGGTTGGGGGTGTCTTCGACGGAGCGCTCGGCGGCCTTGACGGCGGCGGTGATGACGCCGTCGACAGTCTCGTCACCGCGGCGGGTGGCGTCGACGGCGGCGGTGCCGGCGTGGCGGGCGACGGTCAGGATGGTGCCTTCGACGGGCTCGGTGACGGAGGCGTAGGCGACTTCGTAGGCGCTGGCCAGGCCACGGGCGAAGTCTTCGGCGGAGAACTCGTCCAGACCTGCGAGCCCGTTGGCGAGGCCGGCGATGATCTGGGAGAGGATGACGCCGGAGTTGCCGCGGGCGCCCATCAACGAACCGCGGGCGGCGGCGGCGGCGACGTCGGAGGCGGTGAGGGCCTTGCGGGATTCGACCTCGTCGAGGGCGGCCTGGAGGGTCAGGACCATGTTGGTACCGGTGTCGCCGTCGGGCACCGGAAAGACGTTCAGCCGGTCGATGGCCTCGGAGTTGGCCTTGAGCCAGGCGAGGCTGTGTTCGAATCCGTGATGGAGGCTGAGGCCGGTGCGGAGACGATCTTTGACGCCGGCGCGGACGGTGGAACTGGATTCGGCCATATCGCTCCCCAGGCTGGGCCGATGGGCCGGGATTCACGCGGGACCGCCCACCGCCTTGCTATACTCTAGTTTCACCAGAGCCGGACTGCATTGTTCGGCGTGATTTTCCCGGAGACTTTTTTCGATGGCTAAGTGCGATACCTGCGGTAAGGGCCGGCAATTCGGCCGCTATATCCGCCACAAGGCGACGGGGAAGTGGGCGCTGAAGGCGCCGAAGAAACCGCGGTCCTGGGCCGCGAATGTGCAGCGCAAACGGCTGGTGATCGATGGCAAGCGCCAGGTGGTGAACATCTGCACGCGCTGCCTGCGCACGATGCACAAGGTGGAGCGGGTGAAGAAGGCGAAGGAACCAAGGGTCGAGGTCGCCGCTTCCTAGCCAGCCGACTCCGTCGGTTTTGTCTGAATAGTTCTCCTGCGTTGCTGGCGTGGCGTGGCTATGAACCTGTTTGACCCAGCCGTGGATCTTTTGACTCCCCTGTAGAGGAATGCGCCGTGGCATTGGCGAATGGAGTGAATCGCCGCCGAAAGAACTAGGCGGACGTGGCGAGAGTCCTTAGTTCGGATATCGCGTGGGGGACGCCTTCGGGGTGACGGAAGATGGCGGTGCCGGCGACGAAGGTGTCGGCGCCGGCGGCGGAGGCGGTAGCAATGGTGGCGGCCGAAATGCCGCCGTCGACCTGCAGCATGATGTCGTGACCGCCGGCCTTGATGGCGGCGGCGAGGGTCTGCACCTTGGGCATCATGTCTTCCATGAACGACTGGCCGCCGGCGCCGGGTTCGACGGTCATCACGAGGACCAGGCCCAGGTCGGGTAGCAGATCGAGCACCGGCTCGATCGGGGTGCCGGGTTTGACGGAGACGCCAGCGTTGATGCCCAGGTCGTTGATCTTGCGGATGAGCGGGCGCGGGTCGTCGACGGCCTCGAGGTGGAAGGTGATGACGGCGGGTTCGAGGGGCGCGAAGAGATCGACCTGGGCGGAGGGGTCGTTGACCATGAGGTGGACGTCGAGGGGGACGTCGGTATTGCGGCCGACGGCGGCGACGATGTCGTGGCCGTAGCTGATGGCGGGGACGAAGGCGCCGTCCATTACGTCGCAGTGCATGAGGTCGGCGCCGGCGGCGTCGGCGGCGGCGATGTCGCGGGCGAGGTTGCCGAAGTCAGCGGCCAGCAGCGACGGTGCGATTCTGATCACGGCGTTTTCCTCAGGTGAGTTTGGATACAAGAGTGGCTGTGCCACCGGCGGCGAGCAGTGAGGGGGCGATTCTGATCATGTCACTCCGTGACTTTCGTCTGAATGCTGCCCATCAGATGTTCCTCCGGCGGATTTCTGACGCGGATGTGGTCGCAGGCCAGCATAGACCGCGCGGCCCGGATCAGCAGTTGCTTATCAGTCGGGATTTGAAGGAAGAGCGGCCGCGCCACAAGCTGCCAGTTGTCCGCAGGCGGCGCTGATGTCGCGGCCCCGCGGCTTGCGAACGGTGACGGCGACGCCCCGCGATTCGAGGGTCTCGCGGAACCGCGCGGTGCGCCCGGCGACCGACGGGACAAACGGCAGACCGGGGACCGGGTTGTAGGGAATCAGGTTGACGTGGCAGAGCTGACGCTGGAGCAGGGTGGCGAGCCGGCGGGCCTGGTCGGCGGAGTCGTTGACCTCGCCGAGCAGGATGTACTCGTAGGTGACGCGGCGGGAGGTGGTCTGCTGGTAGGCGATGGAGTCGCGCATCAGCGCGGTCAACGGCAGGGCGCGCGAGGCCGGGATGAGCTGGCGGCGGAGTTCGTCGTCGGCGGTGTGCAGCGAAATCGCCAGGCCGACCTGCCAGGGCCAGAGGGCCTGGCGCGGGATGCGGTCGGGCAGGCCGATGGTGGACACCGTAAGCCGCCGCGCGCCGAAGCCAGCGTAGTCGTCGGCGACCAGCCGGCCCATTGCCTGCTCCAGGTTGTCGATGTTGGCCAGCGGCTCGCCCATGCCCATGAAGATGACGGATTCGAGTTCGCGGCCCAGCGCGCGGGCGTGACGGCGGCCGCGCAGGAACTGGTCGACTATCTCGCCGCCGGTGAGGTTGCGGATGAGGCCCAGCGTGCCGGTGGCGCAGAACGGACAGCCCATGGCGCAGCCGGATTGGGTGCTGATACAGAGCGCGTAGCCGCGCCGGCGGGGCAGCAGGACGGCCTCGACCGGCGCGCCGTCGGGGGCGCTGAAAAGGAACTTGTGGGTGCCGTCTTCGGATTGCTGAATCGGGCCGGGGACCAGCCCGTGGAGCGTGTAGCGTTCGGCGAGCTGCTCGCGCAGGGCGGCGGGGAGGTTGGACATCTCGTGGAAGCCGCTGGCGAGGTCGCGGTAGAGCCAGCGGCGGACCTGGCCGGCGCGGTAGGCGGGCTGTTTGGCGGACTTGAGGAAGGCCGGCAGGGCGCCGTTGGGGGTGTTCGTTAATGGTATCGGTTCGCCACCGGGATTCTTGCGCTTCTTCTTGCGAGGCGCTTTCTTCGGTTTGGTTGAGGAGTCTTCAGGCGTCACAGACGCTCTCTGCGCCGGGGTGGCGGGGGGCACAGACCCTATCGTTCCAGCCTTCTTCGGCGCCGGCTGCTCGCGGTTCGATGCGGCAGCCGCAGCGGAGTCGGCGGGGTCTTTTTCGGATGCGTCCGGCAAAATCGGCCCGCGCTAGTTGCGGCGGCCGGTGAGCAGGCTGGCCCAATAGAGCAGCGACATCAGCGCGGTGGCCATGGCGGCGACGTAGGTCAGCGCGGCCGCGTCGAGGACCTTCTTCGCGCCGCCGAGTTCGACCTCATTGAGCATGCCGCTGGTCTGCAACAACCGCAGGGCGCGGCGCGAGGCGTCGAACTCGACCGGCAGGGTGATGATGGTGAAGATAAAGGCGAGGGCGTAGAGCGCCAGGCCGATCCAGGCGATGGTCAGGCCGAAGGGGCTGCGGGAGAACATGACCAGGAGGAGGCCGCCCATGAGCAGCAGGCCGCCGAGCCGCGAGCCGATGTTGGCGGCCGGGACGAAGTTGGTGCGCAGCGCCAGGAAGGGATAGCGGACCTGGTCCTGGATGGCGTGGCCGGCCTCGTGGGCGGCAATTGCCAGGGCGGCGATGGAGTCGTCGTCGTGGACGCCCTCGGACAGGCGCAGGGTGCGGTCGCGGGGGTCGTAGTGGTCGCCCAACTGGCGGCGGCCTTCGGTTCTTTCGATCTCGACATCGGCCAGGCCGACGGACTGCAACAGGCGGCGGGCGGCCTGCGCCCCGGGCAGGCCGGAACTGACCGGGACCTTGGAGTACTTCGCATAGGCGCCGCGGACGCGGCTTTGCGCCCAGAAGCTGAAGACGATGACCGGGAGCATGAAGAGCAGGTAGGTGGGACTGAAGAACACGGGGGCCTCGAGTTTCGGGGGAGCCGTCTCAATCCACGCGCATCATCCGATGCTTTCTTCGGCGCGGCGGGCTTCGCTTCTATTCTACCAAGGAAATCCGGCGTCCCTCCGCTGATTTCCCGGCCGGCTACGGCCCCCAGCGCCGCTCGAAAAGCGCGGCGTAACCAAGCACGAATTCGTCGACCGGCATCGGCGTGCGGCCCTCGGGTTGCACGACCAGCAACTCCAGCGAGCCCTCGCCGCAGGCCACCAGGACCCGGCCTTCGATGAGCGCCGGGGTGCCCGGCGGGGCCTCGATGGTGATGTCGGTGGGCCGGCAGTTGAGGATCTTCAGCAGCCGGCCGCCGGCGACGGTGCGGACACCGGGCCAGGGGTCGAAGGCGCGGTAGCGGTTGTAGATGGCGGGGGCCGGGAGCGACCAGTCGATGTCGGCGTCGTCGCGTTCCAGCGGCGCGGTCATCGTGGACAGGGCTTCGTCCTGAGGGACCGCTTCGATTTCGCCGCGCTCGATGCGGTCGATGGTATCGATCAACAGGCTCGCGCCTAGCCCGGAGAGGCGCTCGGAAAGCGCCGGAGCGCGCTCGTGGGGACCGATCGGGATTCGCTCGGTGGCGAAGATGGGGCCGCTGTCCCAGCCCTCCTCGGTGAGCAGGATGGTGACGCCGGTTGCGGTTTCGCCGGCGGCGATGGCGGCCTGGATCGGCGAGGCGCCGCGATAGCGGGGCAGCAGCGACGGGTGCAGGTTGAGGACGCCGTGAGGGGCCAGGTTGAGGATGTCGGTCTTCATCAGGCGGCCGTAGGCGGCGGTGGCCAGGACGTCGGGTTCGGTGGCGCGGATGGTGGCCAGAGCGCTCTCGCTGTTGACGCCGCGCGGCTGGATGCAGTCGAGGCCCAGTTCGGCGGCGGTGTCGTGGATGGCGGTCGGCGTGACTACTTTGCGGCGGCCGACCGGCCGCGAGGGGCGGGTGACGACCAGGACGACCTCGTGCTCGGACTCGTGCAGGGCGCGCAGCGCCGGGACCGCGAAGTCGGGGGTGCCGAGGAAGACGACCTTCATGCTTCGGTCCGGGTGGGGGCGGGGCGGGGCGGGGCGAAGCGCAGTTCGGAGCCTTCGACCAGCTTGTCGGTGAAGAGGATGCCGTGGAGGTGGTCGATTTCGTGCTGCAGGGCGCGGGCCAGGAGGCCTTCGGCCCGGCGGCGGACTTTGGCGCCGTTGCGGTCCAGGGCCTGGACGGTGATCTCGGCGGCGCGGGCGACGGGTCCGTAGTAGTACGGCAGGCTGAGGCAGCCCTCTTCGCCGATCTGCTCGCCGGCGGAGCGCACGATTTCGGGATTAACGAGTTGCAGGTGGTCCTCGCCGACCCGCACGACGATGGCTCGTAGCGGCTTGCCGACCTGGGGACCGGAGAGGCCGAGTCCGTCGGCGGCGTCCATGGACTCGGTCATGTCGTCAAGGAGGCGGCGAACGGTCTTGTCGACTTTGCGGACGCGGCTGCAGACGCGGCGGAGCATGGGGTGTTGGGTAGGAAGAATCGGAAGAGTTGCCATCGCTAGACCAGATCGATCGGGTCGACGTCGACGGTCCAGCCGCGATGCGGGACGGCCAGCAACGGGGCGATGGCGGCTTCGGGTCCGTGGGCCAGCAGGTGCCAGCGGTGGGCGCCGCGCTCGCGGGCCCGGAAGCAGGGGGCGGGGCCGAGCACCTGGACCTCGTTGTCGGGCCCGGCGGCCAGGACGCCGGTGAACTGCTCGGCCAGGCGCAGCGCCTCGGTGCGGGCCTTGTCGGGATCGCGGTTGGTGTGGATAAAGCGCACCATGCGGGTGAAGGGCGGAAAGCCGTGGGTCTGGCGTATCTCGATTTCGGAGCGGAAGAACTTCAGGTAGCTGCCGATCTGCGCCGCCTGGTTGACGTGGTGGTCGGGCATGAGCGTCTGGATGACCATCTTGCCGTCGAGGTCGCCGCCGAGGACGGCGCCGCGCAGGCGGGTGAGCAACTGGAAGACGCGCTCGGGGGCGGTGAAGTCGGGGAAGGCGAGGCCGATGTCAGCCTGGACGATGCCCAGGAAGCGGGCTTGGATGGCGGCTTCGATGCGGAACAGCAACGACGTGCCGACGAGGACGCGGATCGCGCCGCGGCGGAAGCCGTCGCCGACGGCTTCCACGTGCTCGACCGAAAGGTTGCCGTCGACGCGGTCGATGCGCTGGCCGGGGAGGAGGGCGCGGAGGGCATCGGTGACCGACTCGGTGCCGTGACCCCAGAGGCGCAGGCGGCCGGCGTCGCAGTCGGGGCAGCGGCGGGGGGCGGGGCGGCGGTGGTTGCAGGAGTGGCAGACCAGGCTGTCGAGGGAGCGGTGCTGGACCAGGTTGTTGTCGCAGTCGGGGCAGGTGAAGACGTAACCGCATTCGCGGCAGATGGTCATCGAGGCGGCGCCGCGGCGGTTGACGAAGAGGATCGCCTGGCCGCCGGCTTCCAGGGTCTCCTTCATCGTCATGAAGAACGGCTCGGAGAGCATGCCGCCGTGGCCCATGACCGGGGCGGTGCGCATGTCGACCAGGTCGACGGTGCCCGCCGGCCCGGGAGTGCCCCAGCCGCGGCCGACCTTCATGCGGGTCTTGCGCAGCAGGTGGTCGCTCTGCATCAGGATCAGCCGGTAGCGCTCGGTCTCGACGTTGTAGAAGGTCTCGACGGCGGGAGTGGCGGTGCCCAGGATGATCGGGCAGAGATGGCGGCGGGCGAGCTCGACGGCGGCGTCGCGGACCTGGATGCGGCCGCCGCGGGGTTCCTTGTAGGCGCGGTCTTCTTCGCGATCGACGATGATGAGCCCCAGCCGGGTGAGGGGTGCGTAGACGGCGGAGCGGGGGCCGACCAGGACGTCGATCTCGCCGGCGCGGGCGGCGCGCCAGAGCCCGACCCGGTTGCCGGGCGTACGGGCGTGGCCGGTGAAAGCGACCTGCCCGCTGAGGGCCGCCGAAATCCGCTCGTGGAGGTCGGCGGCTTCGCGCTCGGTGGGCGCCAGGACCAGCGCCTGCAAACCGGCGGCGAGGGTCTTTTCGATAGCCTGGATGTAGGCCGGGGCGCGCCGCGCCGGGTCGCCGAGCAGCACGCTGACGCCGTGGCCCTCGCGGTCGAGGAAGCTCTCGACGGCGGTCCAGTCGGCGCCGCCGGTCTCGTCGCGCAGGCCCGGGCTGGCCGGGGTGGCGGGGGGCGGCGGGAGATGTTTTCGACGCGGACGTGGCGGGCCTTTTGGAGAGCGGTCAGAGAGCCTCGCCCGGCGTTGGCTTCGCGGAGGAGGTCGGCGACGGGGACGGGGCGGGCGGAGGCGGCCAGGACGCGCAGCAGGTCGCGCTGTTTCGGGGCGCGGGCCAGTTCGGCGATGACGCGGTCGGTCTCCTCGATCGAAAGCAGCAGGCTGGCGCTGGGGGTGCCGCCGGTGGGGAACTCCAGCTCGGCCCAGCGGCGCAGGCGGCCGGCTTCGGCCAGCCGCGGCAGGCCCCGACTGGCGACGGTCTTGCCCAGGGCGGCGGCGATCTCGGCAGAGGACATGGGTCCCCGCGCCTGCAACAGCGCCAGGGCGCGGCGCTCGCCGGCGTTGGGCTCGATGGGCGCGGCCACTTCCGCCGAATCGACATCGCGAGGGACGTAGTAGATGGTGATGTGGCGGGCGATGTTGGTGGGCAGCAGGCTCTCGATGCACGACGCCAGCGACGCGCCGAATCGGCCGGCGAGCCAGCGCGCGAATTCCAGGGACCGCCGGTCGAGGAAGGGCGTGTCCCAGATTATGTCAAGTACCGGCTTGGGGTCTTCGACCGGTGATTCGCCCGAGCGGTCCATGACGACGCCGTGCAGCAGGCGCTTGCCGAACTCGACCAGGACGAGCTGGCCGGGCAGCAGGCGCGGTTCGAATCGCGCCGGGACCGCGTAGTGGAAGGTGCGCGGTCCGCGGACCTCGGACGCGCCGACCGCAATCTCCGCGAACAGGCCCGCCTGCCTTTTCACCGGGGCGGCGGGGGCGTGGGCGCCGGGCCCCGGATCGTTCATCAAGCCGGGTCCGGGATCGCGTCGCTGTGGGCGGCCATGATGGCGGCGACTTCGTCGGCGGCGGCTTCCTGCCCGTCGGTGTGGTTGATGACCAGGTGGGCGCCGCTGCGGGCGAAGGCCATCTCTTCTTCAAAGGCGGCGAGGCGGCGCTCCATGTCGACGATCTCGTTGCTGTCGCGTATCTCGAGGCGGCGGAAACCTTCGTCGGCATCGGGCGGGGCAATGAAGATGGTGACGGCGTCGGGGATCAGGTTGAGAACGGTCTGCGCACCCTGGACATCGACGCGCAGGAGGACGTCCTCGCCGCGCGCGAGGACCGGCTCGACTTCGTCGCGGGGGGTGCCGTAGCGGTTGCCGTAAACCTCGGCCCACTCCAGGAACCGGCCTTCGCGTTGCCATTGCTGGAACTCTTCGTCGCTGATGAAGTAGTGCTCGCGGCCGTGCTGCTCGCCGGCACGGGGTTCGCGGGTGAGCACGGTGCAGGCCTTGTGGAAGGGCAGGCCGCGCCGCCGCAGGATGTTGATGATGGAGTCTTTGCCGCCGCCGGAGGTACCGGTGATGACGAAGAGGGTTCCGGGTCGGGTTGAGTCCGCCACAGGGTCTCTCGTGCGATTGGGGGCGATTCGCGGCCGCTCCGGGCTTGCCGCTCTCGCTGAATTATAAGGCCCGAATAGCCGTGCGCGATTCGTCCGGGAGCGGATGCAGGTCGTGGGAACGGAGCGGCTGTCCCAACCTGCACGCACAGCCACAGGCTGCTTTCTTCTGAACGATCGACGCGATCCATCAAACGGCAGGGCACAAGCGAAAGCCGCGGAGCGGGCCCAACCTGCACGCACAGCCACAGGCTGTTTCTTGCTGGCAGCGGATGCGAGAAGATTCCAGGGCCGAAAAAGGCAGCCCGTGGGGTCTAGAAGCCGTGGATGAGGGCGACGCGGTCGAAGCCCTCCAGGTCGGGGGTGATTTCGACCGTCAGGCGCGGGTCGCGACTTGCGACGGCGGCGCGGACGAGCCCGGCCTGGTCGTGGCCGATCTCGATGACGGCCGCTCCGCCACGCGCCACCCGCATCGTGTCCAGGAAGCGGCGGTAGGGGTCGAATCCGTCCCCGCCGCCGTCGAACGCAGCGCGCGGCTCGTGGTCGCGCACCTCGGGCTCAAGGGTGTCGATGACCGCGCGCGGGATGTAGGGCAGGTTGGCGACCAGGAGATGGGGTGCCGGGCCGGTGGCGGGCTGGAGGTCGGCGATGACGGGGTGGACGCGGCCGGCCAGGTCGAGGCGGCGGGCGTTGCTGGCGGCCAGGCGGGCGGCGGCCCCGGAGAGTTCGCCGGCGACGACGGTGGCTTCAGGTAGTTCGCCGGCGAGGGCCAGGGAGATCGCGCCGCAGCCGGCGCCGGCTTCGACGATGAGCGGCTTGCTGGTGGCGTCGGTTGCGGCCGGGGATTCGCGCCACCATTCGAGCGCCCGCTCGACCAGGCACTCGGTGGCCGGGCGCGGGATCAGGACGCTGGCGTCGACCAGGAGATCGAGTCCGTAGAACTCGCGGTGGCCGGTGATGTAGGCGAGTGGTTCGCGGGCGGCGCGGCGCCGCACGTATTCGTCGAAGCGCTGCCGCTCTTCGCCATCCAGGGGGCGCTCGGGATGGGCGTAGAGGCGCTCGCGGGATAGGTCCAGGGCGTGGGCGAGCAGGAGGTCGACATCGAGGCCGTCGCGCAGCTTGTTGAGGGCCTGCTTCCGTGCCTCACCGACGTTGCGCGCCACAGACACCTCCTCCTTTGAACCGGCCCCGCGAGGGGAAATCTCAGGCGTCGGCGGCGACGAGCTTTTCGGCTTCGTCGGCTTCGATCAGCGCGCCGACCAGGTCGTCAATCGCGCCATCGAGAAACGACTCGATGCCGTGGATCGATTTCTTGATGCGGTGGTCGGTGATGCGGTCCTGGGGGAAGTTGTAGGTGCGCATCTTGGCGCTGCGGTCGCCGCCGCCGATCTGGCTGCGGCGGGCGTCGCCGCGGGCCGCGTCCTGCTTCTGGCGCTCCACGTCGAGGAGCCGGGCGCGCAGGATCGCCAGGGCCTTGGCGCGGTTCTTGTGCTGGGACTTTTCGTCCTGGATGGTGACGACGATGCCGGTTTCGAGGTGGGTGATGCGGACCGCCGAGTCGGTGGTGTTGACGCTCTGGCCGCCGTGGCCGGAGGAGCGGTAGACATCGACGCGAATCTCGTCGTCGGCGATGTCGATGTCGATGGCCTCGGCCTCGGGGAGCACCACGACCGAGGCCGCCGAGGTGTGCAGGCGGCCGGAGGACTCGGTACTGGGGACGCGCTGGACGCGGTGGACGCCCGACTCATATTTGAGGCGGCTGAAGGCGCCCTTGCCGCGGACTTCGAGGACGGCCTCTTTGAAGCCGCCCATGTCGGTGATGGTGCTGCCCAGGGTCTCGACCTTCCAGCCGCGCCGGTCGGCGAAACGGGTGTACATGCGGACCAGGTCGCCGGCGAAGAGGGCGGCTTCGTCACCGCCGGCGCCGGCGCGGACTTCAAGAATGACGTTGCGGTCGTCGTGGGGATCGCGCGGCAGCAGCAGGCGGCGGAGGCGCTGCTCGAGTCCGGGCTGGCGCTCTTCAAGCTCGGCCAGCTCTTCGCGGGCCAGGTCGGCCATCTCGGCGTCGGAATCGTCGGCGGCCAGTTCGCGGGTGGAGTCGATCTCTTCGGCCAGCGAATCCAGCTCGCGGATCAACTCGACCTGTTCCTGGAGGTGGGCGAATTCCCGGCCCAGCTCGGCCAGGCGCGCCGGCACGGCGGCGACGGCGGGATCGGAAAGGGCGCGGCTGACTTCCTCGAAGCGTTCGACGATGGCGGCGTGGCGGGGGTTCATGTCCGGTACTCCAGTTCCGGGAGGGCGGCATAGGGGACCTGGGTGCTCTCGGTTTCGGTCTTGAGGACCTCGCTCATCGCGGCGATGGCGACTTCGACCTGGTCGGGGGTGGGGGGGCGGGTGGTGAGCTTCTGGAGCCATAGTCCGGGCTGCAGAAAGACCCGCGCGATGGGGTTATCGACGCGGGCGGAGAGGGCCTTGATGATCTCGAAGGCGACCCCGGCGACCAGCGGGATCAGCGCGATCCGGGAGCCGACCCGCACGAGCAGGTCGGGGCGGCCGAGGAACGTGAACACGATGACCGAGATGACCACGATGACGAGCAGGAAGTTGGTGCCGCAACGGGGATGCGAAAGGCTATTGCGGATGACGTTATCGACGGTGAGTTGCTCGCCGCGCTCAAGGGCGTTGACGGTCATGTGCTCGGCGCCGTGGTACTCGTAGGTGCGGCGGATGTCGGCGAGCCGGCCGATTAGGTAGAGATACGAGATGAAGATGGCCAGACGGATGAGGCCTTCGACCAGGTTGCTGAGGATGTCGGATTCGACCAGCGGGTCGGTGAGTTTGGTGAGAAAGATCGGCAGGACGAAGAACAGCGCGATGCCGAAGACGAGGCCGAAGGCGAGCATGCCGGTGACGGCGACATCACTCCCCTCATCCGTTTCTTCTGATGCCGGGGCCGCCGCGTTGCCGACCGGCCCGATTGTTGGATCGCCGCTCCCTTCGCTCCCTTCGGGAGTTTTGTCCGATGGTGTTGCCGCAGTTTCGTCGGTTGACCCGTTTGTGGAGGGTCCGCCGGTGGCTTCAACCTGCCCGTCGGAATCAGCAGAAGACGCATCCGGGATGCCTTCCAGACCAACATTTGCCGAGAAGGCCAGCGTGCGCATGCCCAGCGCGAGTACGTCCCACAAGACCGCCACTCCGCGCAAGACCGGGACCCGGCGGGCAATTCGGACGAAACGGCCGGGGACGATGTCCTGGGCCTTGACCACGATGTGCCCCGCCGGATGCCGGACGGCAACCGCCATGCGCCTACGACTGCGCATCATGACGCCTTCCATGACGGCCTGGCCGCCGTAGGCGATGCGCTCTTCGCGGCTCGGGGTGTCGGGGGAAGCGCTCAAGCGGGGTTGTCTCCGCGGTTGGTTCTGACGGGGCAATAACAAAGGCCCCGGCGCCTCGCAGGGAACCGGGACCTCTGGGGAAAGCTAGGCGTCGGCGTCGGCGTCGGCGGGCTTGTCGTCGGCTTTTGCTTCGGGGGCCTCGTCAGCCTTTGCCTCAGTGGCCTCATCAGCCTTCGGTTCAGGAGCCTCGGCGGCGGCGTCTGCCTTGGCGTCGGCCTTCGCTTCGGGAGCTTCGTCGGCCACCGCCTCGGCGGGCTGGTCGGCCGGCACTTCAGCAGCAGCTTCAGGAGCCGCGTCAGCGGCGGCGGCACCATTGGTGGAAGCCTCCGGAGTCTCCTCGGCCTTGGCTTTGGCGGGCTTCTTGGCCGGCGCGGGCTCGGGTTCGACGGCGCGCTTCCCAAACCGGCGGTTGAATCGCTCGACCTGGCCGGCGGTGTCGACCAGCCGCTGGGTGCCGGTGAAGTACGGATGGCAGTTGGCGCAGATCTCGACGCGCATGGTCTCTTCAGTAGATAGCGTGACGAATGTGTAGCCGCAGGAGCAGGTGACGGTGCAGTCGACCATCTCCGGGTGAATGGCTGGCTTCATGGGAACTCCATGGGGATAGCAATGCTGGGTCCGGGGCGACCACAATCCTACCACGGCACCCACGGCGCTTTTTGTTTGATTACCACCAGATTCGCGCGGCCGACCGGCCCGTCCTACCGGGTCTCGCGGCCGGCGGCGGCGGCCTACTCGGACGCGGCTTCGCCGGGGTCGGTACGCGCCAGCACCAGCAAGACCACGACCATCAGGACCCCGAGGAGGCCCAGCGCGACCAGCTTCTCGTACTTGTGCAGGTAAAGCGCGATGAGGCCGAAGCCGGCGGAGACGGCGTAGTAGGCGAACACGACCGCCGGCTGCGGGAGCCCGGCGCGCAGGAGGCGGTGGTGGAGATGGTCGGTGTCGCGGCGGGCAACCCGGCCGCCGGCGCGCCAGCGGCGGATGACCGCCCAGGCGACGTCGAGGATCGGGATGCCGAGCACCAGTAGAGCGGTCGCGATCT
>CAYYTN010000026.1:9957-15371 GCA_964474495.1 uncultured Chloroflexota bacterium | reverse complement strand
TTCCGGTCGGAAGACGACGGTCACACCTGGAGTGAGCCGGAGGTGCTGGACCTGGTCCAGCTGCTCAAGTCCATGGGCGCGCGCATTCGCGGCGAAGGCACCAGCATCATCGAAGTCATCGGCCGCGAGAAGCTCTACGGCGCCGGCCATCACGTCCTGCCCGACCGCCTGGTGGCCGGCACGTTCGCCATCGCCGCCACCATGTGCGGCGGCGAGGTTGAGCTGGTCGATGTCCACACCGAAGATCTCGAGCCCGTCCTGCACAAGCTGGCCGGCGTCGGCGCCGCCATCGAGCAGAGCGACGAGCACGTCACCATCCGCTCCGCCGGCGACCTGCGGGCCACCGAAGTCCAGAGCATGCCCCACCCCGGCTTTCCGACCGACAAACAGGCCGAGATGGGCGCCCTGCTGACCCAGGCCCACGGCGAGAGCGTCGTCGTCGAGCGCGTTTTCGACCGCCGCTTCGGCTACGCCGCCGCGCTGCAGAAGCTCGGCGCCGACATCACCGTCGACGGTACCCGCGCCGTCATCCGTGGCCCCACCGTCCTGCGCGGCGCCGAACTCACCGCCGGCAACGACCTGCGCTCCGGGGCGGCTATGATCCTGGCAGGGCTCGTCGCCCGGGGAGACACCACCATCGACGGCATCCACTTCATCCGCCGCGGTTACCAGGATCTCGCCGGCGACCTCGTCGCCCTCGGGGCCAGCATCGACGTGGTCGGCAGCATCCAGCCCCGGATACCGGGCTAGACCGGCCCCCGCGTTTGGCCTTCTTCGGACCGCGGCAACTCGGCGTCGACCTCGGCACGGTCAACGTCGTCGTCTACGCCCAGGGCAAGGGCATCGTCATCAGCGAGCCTTCGGTCGTGGCGGTCAGCATGCCCGATCGCAAGATCCAGGCCGTCGGCGGGGCCGCCCGCGAAATGATCGGCCGCACGCCCGGCAGTATCCGCATCATGCGACCCATGCGCGAGGGCGTCATCGCCGACTACGTCGTCACCGAGGCCATGCTGCGCTACTTCATCGACCGCGTCTGTGGGCGTTTCCGGCTCTTCCAGCCCGAGATGATGATTTCCGTGCCCACCGGCGTCACCGGGGTCGAGCGGCGCGCCGTCAGCGACGCCGCCGTCGCCGCCGGCTGCAAATCGGCCGCCCTGATCGCCGAGCCGCTGGCCGCCGCCATCGGCGCGCGCGTGCCCATTTCCGCCCCCTATGGCAACATGATCATCAACGTCGGCGGCGGCACCACCGAGATCGCCGTCATCTCGCTGAACGATATTGTCGTGTCGAATTCGATGCGCGTCGCTGGCAACAACATCGACGGCGCCATCTCCAACTACATCCGGAAGCAGTACAACCTGCTCATCGGCGATCCCACCGCCGAGGAAATCAAGATCGCCATCGGCAGCGCCACCCAGATGGACGAGGCCATCCCCATGGAAGTCCGCGGCCGCGACCAGGTCGCCGGACTGCCGCGGACCGTCACTGTCACCTCCGACGATGTCACCGGCGCCATCAGCGACCCGGTCCAGTCGATCGTCCGCGGGGTCAAGTCCGTCCTCGAGCAGACTCCCCCGGAACTGGCCGCCGACATCATCGACAAGGGCATGGTCATGACCGGCGGCGGCAGCCTGCTGCGCAACCTCGACACCCTGCTCACCGACGAGACCGGGATCCCCTGCCACGTCGCCGATCAGCCGCTGATGTGTGTCGCCCTCGGTACCGGCATCGCACTGGAGCACTTCGAAGTCCTGCGCAAGGTCCTCGTCCCGAAGTAGGGGGCTGGTTCCCGCCGGACTCGGGCGGGCTGGCGGGTGGGCGGATAGTTGTGGCGGACCAGCGGGCGGACAGTCGCGGCCGACTACCGGTCAGCCCCAGTAGCCCCTAGCGGCGGCTGCCGATCACCGAGAAGAACTCCGCCCGCGTCGCGTCGTTGCTGCGAAAGATGCCGCGGGTCACCGTCGTCACCATCACCGACCCCGGCTTCTTGATCCCCCGCATTGTCATGCACATGTGCTCCGCCTCGACCCGGGCGGCCACCCCGCGCGGTTCCAGCACGTCCTCGATGTAATCCGCGATCAGGCAGGTGAAGCGCTCCTGGATCTGCGGACGCCGCGACAGGATGTCCACCAGCCGCGCGATCTTGCTTAGGCCCACCACCCGGTCGCTCGGGATATACGCCACATCCGCCTGACCGACAAACGGCATCAGGTGATGCTCGCACATCGAATAGAACGGAATATCGCGGACGATGATCATCTCGTCGTGCGGCTGGTCGAAGGTGGTGCTGAGCACCGCCCCCGGGTCTTCCTCCAGCCCGCCGAAGACCTCGGCGTACATCCGCGCCACCCGTTCCGGGGTGTCCTTCAGCCCGTCCCGCTCCGGATCCTCGCCGATCGCCCCCAGGATCGTACGCACCGCATCCGCGATCTCGTGATTGTCGTCCAAGGCCGGCTCCCCGGGTGAATATCACGCCCACTGAAGCCGTGGCGCGAATAGCAATTCTACAAGGTGCGCGCCATATCCCGGCAATCCCGATCCGGCCAACGCCATCCTGCCGCGAGTACCCCGGCCCCGAACGCACCCGTGTGCCGCGGTCGCAGCCGCTACACTGGCTCGATGCACGACCGCACCACCGGCCACGACCCCCCGTCCGACCCCGATCCCGGCGAAGCCACGCCCTCCCGGGCCGACGAGTACCGCCGGGCGCTGCGCGAATTGCAGCGCCAGCGCTCCGAAAACCGCCTGCAGGCCGCCGCCGAGCAGAACGCCATCGCCGAGTTCCTGCGCCGCGAGTTCGACGCCGCCGCCGGCCTGCTGGAGGCCCCCTGGTCCGACGAAGCGCTGCGCCTCTGGGAGCGCGTCCCGACCGCCCACCACCTCCCCGGCATGCGCGGCGCGCAGTTGAAGGGCCTCTTCTACCGGGCCGGCGGCGACGGTCGCGGACTCGCCGTCCTGGAAGAACTCCGCGGCCAGGCCACCCCGCCCCCCACCCGCGTCCTGGCCGGCGTACGGCGCTTCCGGCTCGGCCTGCGCCGCCTGCGGCTCCTGCGCGAGGAGTTGGCCGCCCTCGAAGAGCCTATCGCCGAGCTTGCGGCGCGGGTTGGCTACGAGACCGGCCGCGAGTCGCGGCCGTCTGCCTCCGCCGCCCCGCCCACTGTGCCTCCCACCGGGCCGCCGCTTCCAGCCGAGGTCCCGCCCGCGCGGGCACGCCCCGTCGACCGTCGCCCGGTCGGCGCCACCCGCATGCTCTGGCTCGGCGCTCGCAGCGTCGGGCGTCGCCTGGGCATGCTGCTTACCCCGTTCCTGGGTCTGTTGCTGGCCGGTTCGTTGGCCACCGGCATCATGAGCTTTGCCGACCGCGAGGCCGAGGCCGCGCTCCAGCGCGAACTCCAGGACGAAGGCGCCTTTGGCGTCCCGCGCAACTCCGTCCTGGTGCTTCAGTCCGAAGACGCCGGCCGCCCGGTGGAGGTCGATCTCTTCGCGCCCCTCGCCGCCGCCATGGATGCCGAGCCGACCCTCGCCGTTCGCGCCGCCGTATCGCTGCCCCTGCGCCCCGAGCCCGCTAGCTTGACCGCCGGCGCCGTCACCGGGCCGCTGGCCGTCGGCTACATCGACGGACTCGCCACCAACGCTCTCCTGATCGAGGGCCGCTGGCCGGCGGAGGGCGCCGCCGGGCAAACCCTCGAAGCCACCATGAACACCGTCGGTATGGACTCGCTGGGCCTGCTGGTCGGCGACCAGATCCGGCTGCGCTTGCCCGACACCGCCGGGCAGCCGGCGGCCTTCGTCACCGCCCACATCGTCGGCCGCTGGCGGGCCATGGAGCCCGCTTCGCCCTACTGGTTCTACGACCCGGTCGATACCTTTGGCTCCACCCTCATGGTCGCCCCGGACGCCTTTCGGGCGGTCCTGGCGTCCGGCGCCGGCGTCGGCTCCGCCGCCTGGTATGCCCAGTTCCCCACCGCAGCCTTCACTACCGAAGGCATCGCCGAGCGCATCCGCGCCATCGAGTCCCTGCGGCTGCCCGGCGAGATATTGCCGGCCCAGGTGCGGGTGGTCGAATCGCCGCTGATCCCTCTGCAGCGCGCCGGCCAGCGCCTTCGCGAACTCGAACTCCAGCTTCTGCTGATCGCCCTCCCGGTCGTCATGGCGCTCGTCTACTTCGTCGTCATGGCCAGCCGCCTCGGCGCCGAGGACCGCGCCTCCGAGTTGTCCACGCTGCGCAGCCGCGGCGCCGGCGCGCTGCACATCTTCGTCTTCCTGCTCTCCGACTTCCTGCTACTCGGCATCGCGGTCGCCGTGGCCGCCCCCTTCCTGGGGCTGTTCGTCGCCCGGGTGATCCACCAGGCCCGGGGCTTCCTGGTCTTCGGCGCGCCAACCGGGGCCGAATTCACGGTCGGGCCGGAGCAGTTCATCGTCGCCGCCGTGGCCATGGCCGCCGCCGCCGCCGCCGCCACCGTCGCCGCCTACGGGGCCTCCTCGCCCTCGGCCGTCATTCATCGCAGCGGCATCGCCCGCCGCCGCCGCGCGCCCGTCTGGCAGCGCTACTACCTGGACCTGTTGATGCTGGCCGCCGGGGCCTACCTGCTCTTGCGCTTCATGTGGGCCGGCCAGTCTTCGGCCGCCGGCCTGCGATCCGACCCGCTCACCGTCGGCGCCCCGGTGCTGTGCATCGTCGGGCTCAGTCTGCTGGCCACCCGCCTGCTGCCGCCGGCCCTCGGGGTCGCCCGCTGGGTGCTCGACCGGCTCGGCGCCGGCTCCGAGGAACTCGCCGTCCGCCACCTGTCGCGCGCCATTTCCACCCACCGCGCCGGCTTCGTCCTGGTCAGCGCCACCGTCGCCACCGGATTCTTCCTGGCGTCGGCGGCCTCCTCGCTGGACCTCAACGAAGACCTGCGCACCCGCTTTGACTACGGTGCCGACCTGCTTCTCGTCGAAGGGCGCCCCCCCGGCGCCCCCGCCCATCTCGGTCCCGGATTGGGCGAAACCGGCACCGGGCTCAACTCCCCGGCATCGCCCTACGTGAACTTCCCCGCCGACCTGCATCTGGCGGCTCCCGGCGTCGAAGCCGCCGCCCGTCTGTGGCGCGGCGAGGCGCTGCTGGTTGGCGCCACCATCCGCCGGGTCGCCGTCTACGCCGTCAGCCCCGACGAATTCGCCGGCGTCGTCTGGTGGCGGGACGAATTCGCCGACCAGCCCCTCGGTGCTCTGCTCGACGCCCTGCGCACCGGCAACGGCGCCATTGTGTCCGGCGATCTCCTCGCCGGGGACGGCCCCTCGCCCGGCTCCAGCCTGCAACTGCGCTTCGGCCCCGACGACGACGGCGCCGGCGGCCCTCCCTACACCGACCTCCGCGTCACCGTCACCGGCAGCGCCGATGGCGGTGGCGATGGGCGCGCTGCGAGCGGTGC